>NZ_BAABDL010000039.1:0-38444 GCF_039539605.1 Amphibacillus indicireducens
TAAACGAGGTTATAGGATTAAAGTGCACATTCTTATCTAGCAGAAACTGCTACATATAGTTTAGCAGTCACAGATGAGCATTATTTATGTACAGTTGCTGCAGGAGGCCATCGAAGCGTAGTCAAGCCGATTAGAACTGGAATGCGTCATGGGCGACGTATTGTTGTCAACCGACAACTCTGTATCGCTAATGCCTTCGAGCAAGTGTTAGAAGAGAAAACACCAGTATTTCACAGAGTGGTTAGAGCTATTTATGATAGAACAGCCTATCCAATTTCAAAACACATACATTCAAAATATTTAGCGGATGGGATATACATTCTTATGAAACCACTTGAATGGATTTTTCTCTTTATTTTATACACAGTAGATGTAAATCCAGAGAACCGAATTGCAGTCCAATATCCGCATACACAGAAACCAAATTTTGAAGGTTGATGAATGCGAAAATGTATCATTTATTGGATTTGATTCGAAAGGATTGAACATTTTTCTACTTCTATTGACTTTGTAATTAATGAAAATTCTGAAAATTTAAAGGTTGTGTATTGACGTCTAAGTCAATTTTTGATAACATAACTACAATTAGATAAGCAAAAGCGTTGATGTGGAGGAGTAGTTGCATACTTAAGCTAAAGAGAGGGAATGTTGCTGAGAATTTCCCGTGAGAGATGTGATGAAAGTAGCCACTGAGCTTTAAAACTGAAAGCATCATGCAAGTAGGATTTAACGGAATTCCCACCGTTAACAGGGAGCTAGTATCAACACAACAAGTCCGTACTAGATTGAGTGTGTACATTGTACAAAATTAGGTGGTACCACGGAAATTTACCTTCGTCCTAAATGAAATTAGGGGAAGGTTTTTTGTTTTCTCTAAATCCAATTTATAATCATTGAAAGTGGTGGAATAAGTATGAATATTGAATTTGCAGAGCGAATGAATCATGTTCAAAAATCGTTTATTAGAGAGATTCTTAAAATAACAGAAAATCCTGATGTTATCTCATTTGCGGGCGGTCTTCCTAACCCGGATTCTTTTCCGATTAAAGCAATTCAGCAAGCATCGGAGAAAGTGTTAGCTGATTACGGCAGTTCAGTGCTGCAATATAGTTCAACTGAAGGGTATCTCCCATTAAGAGAGTATATCGCTGAAAGATATTATCAGCGGTTTGGATTGAGCGTTGAAGCTGATGAGATTTTAATTACGAGTGGTTCACAGCAAGCGTTAGACTTAATTGGAAAAATATTACTCAATAAAGGTGATCAAGTCGTGCTCGAACGCCCTGGTTATTTAGGTGCGATTCAGGCATTCTCAATCTTTGAGCCTGAGTTTCAATCTGTAGCATTGAACGATGACGGAATTGATCTCAATCAATTAGCTGATACTTTAAAAGTGCACAATCCAAAATTATTTTATACATTACCAAATTTCCATAACCCTTCTGGAGTGACCTATTCAGCTGAAAATAGAGAAAAGATTGCTGAACGACTCAAGCAACATCAAACAATTTTAATCGAAGATGATCCTTATAGTGAGTTGAGATTTATCGGTGAGGATTTACCGCCAATTAAGAAATTTCTCGGTGATCAGTCGATTATGTTAGGTTCTTTTTCAAAAATTGTCGCACCAGCAATGCGGTTAGGCTGGATTTGTGCTCAAGGTGAATTGATGGAAAAATTAATTATTGCCAAACAAGCGGCCGACTTGCACACAAACTACTACTCGCAACGCATCGTGCATCAATTTTTAACAGATAATGATTTAGAAAATCATATTGAAAAAATAAGACAAATGTATAAGCAGAAAAGAGAATCCATGGTTGCGATGATTGAGAAGTACTTTCCAAAAGAAATAAAAAGCACCCAACCTGAAGGTGGTATGTTCCTTTGGGTGACCTTGCCTGAAGGAATGTCATCACTCGAGCTATTTGACTTAGCAGCAAAAGAAAATGTTGCTTTTGTGCCGGGCGATCCTTTCTACGTGAACGGGGAAAATGTGAATACATTAAGACTTAACTACACAAATTCTAGTGAAGCGATGATTGAAGAAGGGATTAAACGATTGGCAAAGGTGATTAAGCAGATGCTGAACCACGTGAGATAAAACAACAATAAGAAAGTATTTTGATCATGATTGTTTAATATCTACAATATCGGACAAATTTTTAAGATCGCTGAGTGAATTTGTCCGAAGTGAGCCGACCACGGACAAATTTTGATTATTTGAATTGAAAAGTGTCCAAAGTCAGCGCCACTTCGGACATTTTTTACTTCTTCCATTCAAAATTTGTCCAATACTTTAAGCGAACTATATTTCAGCTGGAAAAATATTAATATGTTGATCAACAAAGGAGGGAAGTTAGGGTGAAAAGACGTTTGAAAATAACTCTGACAACAGTTATCTCGCTCGTACTTATCATAACAGCTGGATTTTTCATCTATGTTTCTAATTATTATCACGCAGAAGAAGTTGCTCTAGCTGTTATGAAAAATGGTAAAAACTTAGAAGTTCAAGACGACTATATCGTGCTATCACCAAGTTCACCAAGCGATACTGGCATGATTTTTTATCCTGGTGGAAAAGTTGAACATTTGGCCTACTTGCCGATGATGGAGAAAATCACTGCGCAAACTGGGATCACGACGATTCTAGTAAAAATGCCGTTTAATCTTGCAGTTTTTGGTGCGAGTAAAGCGGATCAAGTGATTGAGCAATTTCCTGATCTAACAGATTGGTACATAGGTGGGCATTCTTTAGGTGGTGCAATGGCGAGTGATTATGCATCGAAGAATCAAACGAAAGTTGATGGACTTATTTTGATGGGTGCGTATATTTACGGTGATTACCCCTCAGATCGGACACTAACAATTTACGGCACACTGGAGACGGATGTGGCTCAAGAGATCGATTACACTGACAATGTCGTTGCAATAGAGGGCGGCAACCATGCACAGTTCGGCCATTATGGGAAACAAAAGGGCGATCCTGACGCAACAGTTTCCAGAGAAGACCAACAAAGAATAGCTGTTGAGGCAATTCAAACATTTTTGTTCAGTAGAGAAGATTAGGAGACATTACTATGATTGAATGGACAAAGAACAATTTGAGGATCGAACACAATGGCAGAGAAGTTTTTGCTGTATCCTATTTACCGAAGATAAAAGATAAATTTCCAATTGTGATTTTTAGCCACGGTTATAATGGATCACACAAAGACTTTCTATTGAACAGTGAGTATCTTGCCAGAAAGGGGATTGGTGCTGTTAGTTTTGACTTTTGTGGTGGGTCAGTCAATTCAAAAAGTGATCTAAAGACAACAGACATGACGATATTTACAGAATATGAAGATTTGTCGGCTGTGATTGATGCAGTAAAAGGTTGGGATAACGTTGATGCTAATAACATTTTCTTATTCGGTGGAAGTCAGGGAGGTTTGATTTCAGCGCTCGTAGCTGATGAGCGAATTGACGAAATTAAGGGACTCTTATTACTGTTCCCAGCACTTTGCATTCCAGATGATTGGAATAAGAAATTCCCAACTCTTGATCGTCTTCCTGATACGATAGATTTTTGGGGTGTTACTTTAGGTAGATCTTTCGTTGAGTCAATTCATGGTTATCAGGTATTTGATCATATCGGTAAATATCATAAAAACGTTTTAATATTCCATGGTGATCAAGATGAAGTTGTCCCATTAGATTATGGTGTAAGGGCAGCACAACATTACCCTAGAGCTGAGATTGAAGTGTTTGATGGTGAGGGGCATGGTTTCTCTGAATCTAACAATCAGAAAGTTCATGATCTGACCTATGCGTTTGTAAAAGCAAACTCATAGCAAGTTTCTGTTATTCAGGTCTAGACTAGAGCTCTCTTTGTTTATGTGATAGGATATATGAGGATATAGGGATGGAGGTGCTAACGGATGTCAGAATTACCAAATTGTCCAAGCTGTGGTTCGGAGTATACATATGAAGATAGGGAATTGATTGTCTGCTCTTTATGTGCTCATGAGTGGAACCCAAATCAAGTAGATGATACTGATCACGATCAGATCACTGATTCGAATGGAAATCCTTTAACGGATGGAGATGATGTTATCGTGATCAAAGACCTTAAAGTAAAAGGGAGCTCGTCTTCAGTTAAAAAAGGAACAAAAGTAAAAAGTATTAGATTAATAGACGATGCCAAGGATGGTCATGATATTGACTGTAAAATAGACGGTTTTGGCGCAATGAAACTAAAATCTGAATTTGTTAAAAAAGCTTAGCTTGATTATGAAACAATCTCCTTTAAATAGCTTCCTTATTTAAAACTAAGGACTATAAAATAGGAGATTTTTTTGTCTGTCGAGCACTGTAGATAGGTTTCCTTTTTGCTGACCAAAAATTGAATTAGTGTTATAGTTTAATATGACAAGATATTATTGTGATATATTTCACGTTGTTATGATCATTACCATAGTTAATAAATTCAGAGGGAATATAAGGAGCTATCAATTAGCTCAAAATGGTTTCCTGATATTTCGACATTTCGTCCGATTACTGTGATCAAAGTTGATCCATTTGCGATCACTTTTCCAAAAGCTAAGATTGAGACAAGTACAAAACAATAAATTAGATTGTAGGGGATTAGCTTGAAAAAATTTATCATCATTATTTTATTTTTCCTCACAGGTTGTATGAATGAAGCAACATCATATCCAGCATCAGAGCAAGTTAGCAAAAGTGATCGTCATGCTAATCGCATCCTCATATCTGATCTGACTCGATTAGATCATGAGATGGATTACGATTTGCTTAAAGAGGCGATTGTTAGTACATATTCAGATCACACGGCTAGCGTTTGGGGTGAAAATATCGAAGGTGTGATCACAGAAATTGATACGGATGATAAAGTAGTGGCGTTAACCTTTGATGCTTGTATCGGAACACCAAATTCTTTTGATCAAGAGCTGATTGATTTTTTAATTGAAGCGGAAGTACCAGCAACATTATTCATCGGTGGTCAGTGGATTAAAGAAAACGAAGCGGAATTTATGAAATTAGCAAATAACCCTTTATTTGAAATAGCTAACCATGGTTATCATCACAAACCGTTGTCTGTAACTGGGGCATCTGCTTATAATATTACTGGAACAGAGAGCGTAGAAGAAGCTTTTAATGAAGTTTACCAAAATCAACTCCTAATTAAAGAGTTAACAGGTGAGTTTCCTAAATATTTTAGATCTGGAACAGCATTTTATGATGATGTTGCTGTAGAGATGATTGAAGAACTTGGCTTAAAAGCAGTCAATTACAATGTGCTAGGTGATGCTGGAGGTACATTTAATCAAACTCAAATTGTTAATACATTTCAGACAGTAAATCCTGGGTCGATCTTTCTTTTCCATATGAACAAACCAAACAGTGAGATCGCAAGTGGAGTAATAGAGGGAATCTCTCAGTTAAAAGAAGCGGGCTATTCATTTGTTCAGCTCCAAGAATACGATGAATTTTTAAAATAATGTAGTGTAGTAGATAATTAGTCTTCATTTTTAAATTAAATTAATTAATTGAACATTAAATATGATCGTGCTAAACTTTAATTTAAATCAGACGCTTAACCGTTTGATTAAGCAAAAATACAAAAAATATGATTAATGATGTGATTTAATCTGAGTAGGAGGGTATTAAATGAACAACCTTAATGAACAAGAGCTAACGAATGCAGAGAAATCTTCAATCGCGACATCACGTAAAGCTCCAGCAGTAATCACTGATCCCGAGTACATGTATCCCGCATTTTCAACCGGTGATGTATTATTGAACAAGAAAAAGGGGCGTCTGCCAACAATGGGATGGAACAGTTGGAACGCTTTTGGTAGCAAAAATAGTGAAGCGCTTACAAAGGAGATTGCAGATAAAATCATTGAGTTAGGTTTAGCTGACTTAGGTTATGAGTATGTTGTACTTGATGATGGCTGTTATAAGTCAGAGCGAATCGACGGTTTACTTGTTAATGAGCCTGTTAAGTTCCCTAGTGGATTCAAAGCTTTATCTGACTATATCCGTGGAAAAGGGCTTCTATTCGGTATGTACAATGATATCGGAACAAATCTTTGCGCTGGAGCTGCAGTAGGTACATGCGGTTATGAAGATGTCGATGCACAGTCTTATGTTGACTGGGGAGTTGACTTTTTAAAAGTTGATAACTGCTACTATTTATGGGACAACGCAACATTTTCTGATGAAACAAACGCCAAATATACATATGCTCCAAACATTCGAAGCATTACCGTATCAGGTAATGGTGTGGACATGACATTGAACGCAGTCAAAGACGGTGCACTATTAGGTAAAGGTGCGGTAAAAAATGATGCTGACTTTGTTTCAAACATTGGAACATTCGACGGGACCCATGCTGACATGACACCTGTTGGAGATTTGTCATCTGAACTTGCCTTTATAGTAACTGTACCAGCTACAGGTGAGTATTCAATTACTGTTAATTTTGCCAGTGCTGAAGAAGTTGGAACTGGACGCTGGTTACAGTTAGCGGTTGGTAATTTAGACGTCGAAAAAAGATACTTTGATCAGATGTTACCTTTAACTGAAACGAAAACAACTTTTACCGATTCAGAAGCGATCATGGTTTCATTAACTGAAGGTGAAAATATTATTCGTTTGATGAATCATAGACGTCAAGAGAACACACTGAATTCATATGCAGCCTTGCTTGAAGGTTTAAATGCTGCGGATCCTAATCATGAAATTGTCCTTTCGATTTGTGAGTGGGGCAAAACACAACCACAACATTGGGGCTACAAGGTAGGAGATTCATGGCGGATTTTAAATGATATCACATTTAACGTTGGTTCAGATGGTGATCCAGGAAAAGCGGTTTGGTCTGATGATTATACGGCGAGTATCACATCACAATATAATAAGAATGTGATTATGGATGGGTTTGCTGGACTAGATAAGGGTTGGAATGATCCAGACATGCTAGTGATTGGTATGAATGGCCTCACACAAACAATGAACGAAACACACATGGCAATGTGGTGTATGATGAACGCACCATTAATGCTAGGGATGGATTTACGTAAGGTTGAAAAGGGTGATGATCTTTGGAAGATCATTTCGAATCAAGCATTGATCGGACTAAACCAAGATCCGCTTGGAATTCAGGCGAAACGCATTTATTGCACACTTGACCAAGATCATCCAGATACAGCTTATATTAAAGACAACAATCGTTTTGACATTATCGCAAAACCACTCGCAAATGGTGATGTTGCTCTCTCTTTTATTAATTTAAATGATCAATTAGAAGCAGATGAGCATTCTGTTGATGTGAAGCGTATTATCAGCTACATCGGTGAGAAGATGGTTGATACCGATCGATTCAAAAATGCAACGAGCTATACAGTAACGGATTTATGGACGGATAAGCAAACGGAAAACTTGACAGGTGTATTTGCTGTTAAAGGTTTAGCTGCTCATGATAACGTAACAATTCGAGTGAAACCAAACTAAAATGAGCGAACAAAGAAAAAACAATGATTTTGATCAGACCATTCAAGACATGACCAAGCGCGGAATTGTTCAAGCCAATCAAGCAGATTTATTACAGCCTGATGCAAAAATGACAACAGAACAGTTTGTTTTATGGGTGTTAAAAAGTGGTCAGTTATTTGAAAATGTTGATTGTACATCAGACTACATGAATCATGCAATGGAGTCTGGTTTAATCGAAGACTTTGATCTCGTTAATCGTGAACAGTTAATTGAACGTCGGCAAGTAGCGAGAATTGTCCATGATACGTTACGCTTAAAAATGCATGAACCAGATGAGGATGATTGGACAGCAGCAAAAGAACTTGTTGATTTATATAGTTGTAGAACGTGCGTTCAGCATATCTCACAGGTGTATGTGAAAGGAATTATCGATTCAGAACAGCCGAATCTATTTAATCTTACAGGTAATTTTACACAAGCAGAAGCGGCAGATGTTATTTTAAAGATGATTGACGGAACGAAGCGGAATCCAAAAACAAGTGGCGCTCGAATTGATAGTATTAAATTATCACCAGATCAAGCAAGAGAGTTTTTAACAAAAAATCAAGCAACTTTATTACTTGATGTTCGCTCGAGTGAGGATTATCAAGCAGGGCATTTAGCTGAGAGTATTTCAGTGCCGTTAGAGTCAATGGATGAGAAGCTAACTCGGCTAAATGTTAAAAAGGAGACACCGATAATTTTATATTGTCAGAGAGGTTATCGAAGTCAGTTGGCGGCAGATCGGCTTATTGAAGCGGGGTATAAGTACGTTTATACAGTTCCTGGTCTGAATGATTTTCAATATGAGCTCGTTGATTAATAATATAAAATGACTTCCCACAATTTAGTGAGAAGTCATTTTTGTTATCTTCCGATGAACATTTGGGTCCAATGATGGTTGTTTTCTGCATAGCCGACACCTATGTGGGTGTATTTTTCGCTTAAAATATTGGCTCGATGTCCATCGCTATTCATCCAGCCATTGACGACTTGCTCGGGTGTTGAATAGCCATAGGCAATGTTTTCTGCAGCTGCAGTATAGCTAATCCCAAATGCATTCATCATATCAAAAGGGCTACCATACACAGGGCTTTGATGGGCGAAATATCCGTTTGTGACCATGTCATTCGATTTCTCTCTAGCTACTGCACTTAAAGCATCATCAAATGTTAGTGAATCCAAGCCATGTGCTGCACGCTCTTTGTTCGTTAGTTCAGCTACTTTTCTTTCAAAAGCACGTAAATCGGTACTCGGTTGTTCAACAGGTTTACTTGTTTCTTTTTCAGGTTCAGCTGGTTTTGGCTCCACCGGTGCTTCTATTTTTTCTGGTTGATCCTTTTTTAGTGAAGACTTAGGTTGATCTTGCTTTGGTTCAGACACTTGATCTGGTTCTTCTTTAGCTGTTTGTGCTGGCTTGTCCAAATTAGGCTGATCCTCTGCTTGCTCCTGATTTGTTTCGTTCGTTTGTGGATCGTCTAAATCTATTTCATTTTCTGGATCATCTAAAGCAGGACTAAAGTATTGATCGATCCAGTGTTGCCATTTTTCAGATACCTTTAATCGTTCTATATAACTATCGATTTGTCGATAGGAAGGGTGTAGACCAGCTATAGCTTGCTCACTCGCATTGATAACTGGTGAAGACTGAATAAGAAAAAATGTGATTACACTAATTAAGGCTAAGATGACTTTTTTCTTCATGTTGAAAGCTCCCTCTTGTTAACTTCAATGATCATTATATCATGACAAGATCGTATTTAGATTAAATTCATTTTTCAATTCGATTACGTTCTGACGAAAGTCACATATAAGTTTGTTAGAATTCGGTAACATTTTTCAGATTGTTGTGTATCTGTTGATTTGCTATACTAGACAAAAGAGGTGATCATGTGACGTCCTTCAACAACTATGTGGCGATAATTGGTGATATTTCAGGGTCTAGACAATTAAATGATCGACAAGAAATTCAACAGAAATTAAAGAGGCTTTTAAGTGATATTAATGATCGGTACAAAAATGATCTTTCCGCTCAATTCACAATTACTTTAGGTGATGAATTTCAAGGCTTATTGCATAATCGGAACAATATTTTTACGATCATTACAGAAATCGAGCTCATTTTATCTCCTGTGGAAATGCGCTTTGGTATTGGAATTGGCGAGATTACAACAGATATTCAGTTTGAGTATTCAGCGGAGGTTGATGGTCCAGCCTATCATCGTGCTCGAAAAATGATTGATCAAATAGAAAAACTTCAGTCGCAGTATTCAAAACAAAAAACAAATATGATGATTGATTCTGGAAATGAGTATCTTGATCAGTTGCTCAATTCGACATTGTCCCTTTGTACAGTCTTAAAGTCACGTTGGACAGCTCGACAAAAAGAGATCATCTATACTTACCTCAATCATAATGAAAATCAATATAAAGCAGCGGAATACTTAGAGATTAGCCAACCTAGTGTCAATCAAGTGCTAAATAAATCTAATTTTTATTCATATAAAGCTGCGATTGATACGGTTAATTCATTTTTGAGTAATCTAGGGAGTCGTTTAAATGATTAAAATTTTACTTTTACTATTTTTAATCGGTCATTTTTTAGCAGATTTCTATTTCCAATCTAACAAACTAGCAATTAGTAAGGATCATTTATTTAGTAAGTTATTACTGCACTGTTTAATTTACCTCATAACTGTTATTGTTGTGATCCTACCTGTGTTTAGCATTGAATTGGCTTTTACGGCAATTATAGTTGCTATCGTTCACTTTTTAATTGACTTAACAAAGTATTTATTGAAAAAGAAGCAGATCATACATGACAAATATGGTCATGCAACATTTTTGCTTGACCAAGGATTGCATATTATAACGATTGTTGTAGTAGTTGGTGTTGTCTATCGACAATCAGTGCCGATCAGCTATACAAATTGGGTTGATTCAATATTCGGTCAGTTATTAAGCGATGATCAATTGATACTTTCTTGGTTGTTGATCATTTTACTGATTATAAAGCCAGTTAGTATCTTAATTAAACAAGTTCTCTATAATTATCGACCGTCTAATGCTGATGAAAGTGATGGCTATCCTAATGCCGGTGCATTAATTGGCGTACTTGAACGGTCAATTATTTTACTACTTTTGTCTGTCAATCAATATTCAGCAATTGGTTTTGTCTTAACAGCGAAGTCAATTGCTCGTTATAATAAAATTGCTGAGGATCCTAAATTCTCAGAGTATTATTTGTTAGGTACACTGTTAAGCGCGTTGCTTGTTATTTTAGCTTACGTGATTATTTTTTAAAAAGATAATTGAAAAAGCCAATCATAGATAATGATAAGTTAAATTGATTATCTTTTAGTTAGATAAGCAAATACGCCTATCTTTTCATCGGTATGATTGGTTATCTTTCATTTGACTTACTCAATGGTTAAATAAATTACGAAATTTCAGACAATTTACTTGAATTATCAACTGAAATAGTCATAATTGTTTTATAAGACTTTTTATTTTGAAATTAAACTGGGGGAATGGAACTTTGACACAAGAGAACTATAATGCGTATCAAACAGCACAAAAACAATTTGACGATGTCGCAGATTTAGTGAACTTAAACCAATCTGCTCGTGAAATTTTACGTGAACCAAGTCGTGAATTTCATTTTACTATACCTGTAAAAATGGATGATGGGACGACAAAAGTATTTAAAGGGTACCGAATTCAACATAACGATGCGAGAGGACCTGCAAAAGGTGGGATTCGCTTCGATCCAAATGAAACAGTTGATACAATCCGTGCGCTATCAATGTGGATGACATGGAAAACAGCTGTTGTTGATATTCCGCTAGGTGGTGGTAAAGGTGGGATTGTCTGTGATCCAAGAACGTTATCGGATGCAGAACAGGAACGTCTGTGCCGTGGTTATATTAGGCAACTTGTCAAAAATATTGGTGAATTAAATGATGTTCCTGCACCAGATGTTATGTCTAATGCTCAGCATATGTTATGGATGTTAGATGAATATGAAACAATTAAAGGCGCGCGTTATCCAGGTGCAATTACTGGTAAACCTGTTGGAATGGGTGGCTCACTTGGTCGGACAGAAGCGACTGGGTATGGTGTCATTTACACATTACGTGAAGCACTTAAAACGTTAAATATTGATATTACCGAAACAACAGCCAGTATTCAAGGTTTTGGTAATGTAGCTGAGTATGCAGCAAGGTTGTATTCAGCAATGGGTGGAAAAATTTTGACGATCTCAACTTGGGATAATCAAGATAAAAAAGCCTATACGTACCGTAATCCTAATGGAATTGACGTCGACCAACTCGTTTTAATTAAAGATAAATTCGGTACAATTGATAAAGAAAAGGCAGTTTCTATGGGCTATGAGTTATTAGACGGCGACGCTTGGCTTGAACAGGAAGTAGATATTTTATTACCAGCTGCACTTGAAAACCAAATCACTGCAGAAAAATTCCCGTTAATTAATCAATCGGTGAAAGTAATTTGTGAAGGTGCGAATGGTCCGACTTCGACAGAAGCTGATCAGTTGATTAAAGATCGAGGGATTTATCTTGTTCCCGATTTCCTTTGTAACGCTGGTGGTGTGACGTGTAGTTATTTTGAACAAGTTCAATCGAATATGAACTATTTCTGGGATAAGGAAGAAGTACTTGATAAATTAGATACTAAGATGACTGCAGCATTCCATGCGGTACATGAGCTAGCAGAAGAGAAACAGTTATATATGAGAGATGCAGCCTATGTGATCGCAATTGACCGTGTCGCTAATGCGGTTAAACAACGAGGCTGGATTTAAAAAACTAAAACCTAAATTTACAATTGTAAATTTAGGTTTTTTAATTTTCTCTAAAAAAATAAAACTGAAATTTACGTTTTTTTATAACATTAGACGTTTAATAATGTTAAAATAAAAACAACAATTCCCTTAACTTACCTAAAAAATCTTCATCATTAAAATTCGAAACTTTTGTTTAAATTCCACCAAAAGAGAGGATGACTTTTTTGAATATCATCAGTACAACGTTTAAAGAAGTATTGTACTCAGTTCTCCCAATTACAATTATCGTGCTATTGCTTAATTTTACTTTAACACCAATGAGTTCAGCTATGGTTTGGAAATTTGTGATCGGATCTGTGTTGATCATTATCGCATTAACGATATTTTTATTAGGTGTTGAGATCGGTGTAACACCATTCGGAAATATAACGGGAAAATCTTTAGCCCAGAGAAATAAACTTTGGATTGTTCTAATCGCGGGTTTAATTCTTGGTTTCTTTATCTCAATCGCAGAACCTGGCCTGCTCGTGCTTGCAAATCAAGTGAATCTCGTGACGTCAGGAGAAATACCTGGATTTGTTATTTTAATCGTCGTGTCGATTGGTATGGCTGTAATGATTGCATTTGGTTTTTTACGTGTTTTTTATAATGTTCCTTTGTACAAAGTGCTTGCATTGATTTATCTGCTGATCTTTGGCTTAGCTATATTTACATCTAGAGAGTTTCTAGCAATTGCTTTTGATGCATCTGGTGCAACGACAGGAATTTTAGCTGTTCCTTTTATTTTAGCACTTGCAGTTGGTATTTCTAAATTGAAAAAAGATAGTAAAGCTGCAGAAGAAGATAGCTTTGGCTTAGTTGCACTTGCTTCAAGTGGTGCAATTATCTCGGTAATGATTTTAGATATATTAACGAATACAAATGAATTTACCGCTGCATTAGAAATTACGATTAGTGACCAAGATGCCATTTTCACCCCATTTATTGCGGCGGTACCAACGTATTTAGTTGAGAGTATCATTTCGATTCTCCCTCTATTTGTGATATTTTTATTTTTGCAAAAAATTTCATTCAAGCTAAAGAAAAAAGACTTCAGACAAATACTAACTGGCTTTGGCTTTACTTTTGTTGGGTTATTAATTTTCCTAATTGCTGTCAATACTGGTTTTATGGACGTAGGAACAAGTGTGGGAACCTCGTTAGCTTCAATGGATAACAAACTATACTTTATTATAATTTCATTCATTCTTGGTGTAGTGATTATTTTAGCTGAACCAGCAGTGAATGTTTTAACACATCAGATTGAAGATATTACGAGTGGTTATGTGAAAAGGAAAGCAGTCTTAATCTCACTTTCAGTTGGTGTCGGTTTGGCTGTTTGCTTATCAGCCATTCGGATTTTAGTACCGAACCTCCAATTATGGCATTATTTATTGCCAGGGTATGTTTTGGGCATAGGAATGATGTTTTTTGTACCGAAACTTTTTGTAGGGATTGCTTTTGATGCTGGTGGTGTAGCAACAGGGCCGATGACAGCTACATTTGTATTAGCTTTTATTCAAGGGGCAGCAGATACTTTTGAAGGGGCAGATTTAATGGCAGATGGTTTTGGCATGATTGCGATGGTTGCAATGTTCCCAATCTTAACTTTGCAGATTTTAGGGATGATTTTCTCAATAAAGTCAAAAACAAAAGGAGTTGAACGGCAAAGTGAGTGAGTTGAAAAATGTTGCTAATTTCGAATTAATTTATGTGATTGTTAATTATGGTATGGGAAGCCGAGTATTACAGACGGCGAAAAAACTGGGTCTTTCTGGCGGTACGGTTGTGATAGGAAAAGGAACTGTTAATCATTCTATCCTTAACTTTCTATCTCTATATGATGAGCAGAAGGAAATTGTTATTTTAGGAACAAACTACCAATCAACCGAAAAGACTCTAGCAGACTTAAATCATGTTTTTAATTTTGAGAAACGTAATCAAGGGATTGTTTTTACAACGGGGGTAGGCAAAATTATCGGTTCAAGTTTTTATAATAATGAAAAAACTGATGAAGAAAGTGGGGTAAGAAAATCTATGTATCAATTGATCATTACGATTGTGAATCGTGGCAATGCTGGGGCCGTAATTGATGCGGCTAAAGCGGCTGGATCGAAGGGTGGCACAATCATTAATGCAAGAGGTTCAGGTATTCATGAAACACAAAGGCTTTTTAATATGGATATCGAGCCTGAAAAAGAAATGGTGCTGATTTTATCAAAAGAGGATATTACGAATTCAATTGTTGATTCAATTCGAGTCGCTTTAGAAATTGATCAGCCGGGTAATGGGATTATTTTTATTCAAGATGTGAATCAGACGTATGGAATCTATGAATAAACTCTTGCAATATGCTCTGCGATAATGATATGAAAAAGTAATCGAATGTGAGGTAGGTGGTTAATTTGTTAGAAGGTAGGTCGATTAAAGTTGAGCAAGTGGTGGGTCAAGGTGAGAAAGAGTTGATTTCATCATTAATATTAAACGCATTGCCCAATTGGTTTGGTATTCCAGAATCGACTCAGGAATATATTGAACAGAGCCGTCAGATGCCTTTTTTTGTAGCGGCCGATAATAATCAGGCGGTTGGTTTTATAGCAATTAAAGAAACGAGTGACTATACTGCGGAGATCTATGTTATGGGTGTTTTGCCTGAGTATCACAATCAAGGGGTCGGTAAGACTTTGTTTAGTGAAACTTTAAAGTGGGCAAAGGATAATGGATTTCAATTCCTTCAAGTTAAAACTCTTGCTGAATCACATCCTGATCGATACTATGCACGAACGAGAAAATTCTATCAGGCGATTGGTTTTAAACCGTTTGAAACACTATTAGAATTATGGGGGAAGGATAATCCTTGTCTGATCATGGTTCAGCATATTGATTGAATCAATCATGGTGAGGGGAGACAAAATGAAATGAACATTTGTCTATCAAAATTCCCGACCGTTAGATTGATTGCGTAGTCAGTGTCATTTTGAAAGTGGAAATAAGGAATAGTTAATACAATCAATTCAAGGAGCTGATAAAAATGTGGATTTTGATTGGTGTAGGTTTACTACTGATCATTTTGGGATTAATGGTTCATAAGTTAAAATGGTATTTTCTAATTTCAGGTTATAATACAATGTCTAAAAAGAAACAGAAAAATGTCGATACAGATGGACTCGGGCGGTTTATAGGGATGTATTCGTACATTAATGGTTGTATATTCATAGTTACGGGGATTTTATTTGGTTTAGGCATTAAAAGCATCGTTATACCTGCTTCAATATTTTTGGTTATTTCATCGATTTATTTGCTGCTAAAATCTCAGAAATTTGATCGCAACTTATTTGATGACGATGATAAATTCAAAAAAGGGGCATGGAAAAAGTTTATTATACCTGTTGTCGTTAGTGTAATTGTTCTTGCTGCGTTCAGTATTCCAATGATTTTTTCATCGAGATCAGTTTCGGTTACTGTTTTGCCAGAGGGGATAGAAATACACGGGAGCTATGGGGGTGTTTATCAATGGGATCAGATTGAGCAAGTTGAACTGATCAATGAACTCCCTTCGATTGACCGACGTACCAATGGATCAGCATTAGGTTCAAAATTAAAAGGTCATTTTAGAACGAGTGAATCTGATGATATTATGTTATTTGTGGATACAGATCATCCGCCTTATCTTTCGATGAAGACGACTAAAGGTATGGTAATTATTAATTTAGCAGATCCAGAAGCAACAACCAACTTGATCAAAGCAATCACAAATAATATCAATTAATATTTAAAACTTGATCTCGGTCAAGTTTTTTAATTGCCTAATCATCTAAACTATATTTAAATCAATGAAAGGGGCAATTATTATGACAGAAACGAGATTTGCAGAAATTATTAAAAAAGACTTTCCTTTATTAGCAACATACACACCTGTATTGGCGAGGGTTCATGGTGCAGGCCATCCTGAATTGGCTGAAGTTCGTGACCTATTTGCAGAAATGAACAAAAAGGTTGAGCAGGACGGTGTCGATCAAGTAGATTTAACGGAAGAGTTTAATAAGCTACGTGAAATTACCAGTGACTATCAAGTACCAAGTGATGGCTGTGAAACATATGAAGCAACTTATCAAATGTTAGCTAAAGCAGATCAAGCTTATCATGAATAAATAAAATTAAAGAATCGAAAAGAATGCATGTAAGCAATCATCTTTTCGGTTTTTTTATTTAATAGGTTTTGTAATTTAAGACAGTATTTAATTTATTTAACTTATTGATTTGAAAAAATTAAAGATTTGATAGCTTTCAAATTAGAGATTTAGTAAGATGGAAGGTGGACTTTTTTGACTTAATTGAACGAACAAATGAGCTGAGAGTTACTTTGGGATAAAAGAGGCAAAACAGATGACAGAAAATCAAACAAACATGAAAAAGAATTTAAAGACAATTGATTTAGTTTTATTAGGCTTAGGTGCCGTTGTTGGTACAGGAATTTTTGTAATCACAGGGACGGCAGCAAATCAATATGCTGGACCTGGACTAGTTTTTTCTTTTATGATTGCTGGGCTAGTGATCATATTGATCGGGCTATGTTATGCGGAGCTATCATCACGCTTGCCGTTAGCAGGTGGACCTTATGCTTATATGCTTGCTATAGCAGGAAAACGAGTTGCCTGGATCGCTGGTTGGTTTACGATTTGGGAATATCTCCTTGCATCAGCATCTGTTGCTTCAGGATGGTCAGGTTATCTGAATGGATTTTTAATCAGTTTAGGAATCCCATTACCGACGATGTTCCAAGCATCATATAACCGCGAAGCCGGAACCTATATTGATTTAATTGCGATCAGTATGACATTGCTGGTAACTTGGATTGTGAGTCAAGAAGCAAAAAAAGCATTACGATTGAACAATGCATTATTTTTTCTGAAATTTATTATTATCGCATTATTTATTTTAGTTGGGTTGTTTTACATTAATCCTGAAAACTGGACACCAATTATACCTTATGGACTTTCAGGGGTGACTACAGGAGCAACACTCGTCTTTTTTGCTTTTTTAGGGTTTGATTCAATTAGTATGTCAGCTGAGGAAGTGGAAAATCCTCAAAAAAGCTTACCACGAGGAATTTTAATCGCAATTGGAATCTCGACATTATTATATATTTTAGTTACGATCGTATTAACAGGTATCGTTCCTTACACTGATTTGGGTGTCAAAGATCCAGTAGCATTTGCGCTTCGCTATGTCGATCAAAATCTTATTGCAGCTGTTGTTTCAGTAGGGGCTATTTTAACGTTACTGACTGTATTGATTGCGATGTTATATGGATTAGCGAGACTTTTATATGCGATGAGTAAAGGAAAGCTATTACCAAACTACTTAAATCATTTAAACGAAAAAACTGGCACACCGCAACGAGCAACATGGGCTGCTGGACTAATCGCAGCATTATTTTCTGGTTTGATTCCATTACAATCACTCGCTGAACTCACAAATTTGGTTACACTTGTTGTGATGATGATGCTTGCTATCGGGTTAATTTTCTTAAGAAAACAAAGAGGGGAACCGGTTGCTGGTCAATTCAGAGTTCCATGGGTTCCGTTTATCCCAATTGTGACTGTGCTAATAACGGGTTATTTAATCTTACAATTAAGCACTTTAACTTGGATCTTATTCGGCATTTGCTTTTTGGCTGGAATCGTCATTTATTTTGCTTATACTAAAAATATAAAATCTGAACAAACTATGTAAAACGGGTTCGAAAGGAGTAATTATGACTCAGGAAAATACGATTGGTTGGAATTTTTCATCAAGCTATTTATCATTGCCAGATCATTTTTATGCTTATACGAATCCAACTCCTGTTCAAAATCCCGACTGGGTGATTATTAATGAGCAACTGGCAGAGGATTTGGATTTAGATGTTAAATTATTAACGAGTCGAGAGGGCTTGGCTACCTTGTCAGGCAATCGAATTCCAAAAGACTCAAAACCAATTGCTCAAGCTTATGCTGGCCATCAGTTTGGCTATTTTACAATGTTGGGAGATGGGCGTGCCATTTTACTCGGTGAACATCAACTGAAAAATGGTAAACAAGTTGATATTCAATTAAAAGGTGCTGGAAAAACACCCTATTCTCGCGGAGGAGATGGACGAGCGAGCTTAGGGCCGATGTTACGAGAGTTTTTGATCAGCGAGGCAATGCATGGTCTAGGAATTCCAACGACGAGAGCATTAGCCGTTGTGTTAACAGGTGAAGATGTCTATCGTGAGCAAGCTTTGCCAGGTGCGATTATAACTCGAGCCGCTTCCAGTCATCTAAGAGTTGGCACGTTCCAATATGCAAGGAAATATGGGACAGAAGCAAATTTAAAGCGATTAGCAGATTATGCAATCGCTCGACACTTCCCACAGCTTGAGGAGAAATCAAACTGTTATTTAGCCTTTTTAAAAGAAGTCGTTGAAAGACAAGCAAGCTTAATTGCTAAATGGGATTTAGTTGGCTTTGTTCATGGTGTAATGAACACTGACAATATGACGATCAGTGGTGAAACGATTGATTATGGTCCATGCGCGTTTATCGATCGATACGAGCCGGCAACTGTTTTCAGTTCAATTGATCAACATGGTCGATATGCTTTTAATCAGCAGAAGCCGGTTGCAGTTTGGAATTTGGCTCGACTTGCCGAAGCATTGCTACCAATTTTAGCTGATGAACCAAAAGATGCGATTCACGGTGCAGAGTCATTACTGAATTATTTTACAGAGGTATATGAAGAAGAGTGGTTGACAGGGATGAAAGCGAAATTAGGCTTCTTCGCTGAAACAGATATCCACCGCTCATTGATTGATCAACTACTTGTTTTAATGAAAAAGTTCCAAGCGGATTATACAGATACATTCCGCGCCTTAACGATCGGCGATTTTAGCAAACAAAACTGGTTTAAATCAGTTGAATTTCAAGCATGGCATAAGCGGTGGAAAGGGAAGCTAAATGATCAGTCTAATTCTGAAGAGGATATCATTGCATTAATGAAGCATTCGAATCCGGCTATCATACCAAGGAATTTTCAAGTAGAAGCAGTTCTTAAAAAAGCAGTTAATGATCGTGATTATCAACCGTTCAAACAATTTTATCAGGTACTGAAAGATCCATATGCATATTCAGAACAACAACTAAGTTATACAGCACTTCCACCTAATTCAGACCAACTATACCAAACCTTCTGTGGAACATAACTGAGTATTCACAGACAAACAGCTTACTCAAAAGAGTAAGCTGTTTGAACCCCTATTTTGTGATTTCTGTTACAACAGTATTCACTTCTTCACGAGTCATTTTTTCACGGCCCGCTTTCATAACAGCCAACGTTTTAACGGCAAGTTGATATGGAATTTGACAGAAGGTAACAATATTTTTAGTCTCAATTGATTGAATGTAGTTTTCTGCTAAATTGAGATTGTCATCGGCATACTTAAAGAGATCAGCTCGATCCCAATTCTCCGGCAAGAAATTAACCCCTCTAACATGATCTTCATCCTGGTTACGAAGGATGTTAACACATTGCAATCCACGACCAAAACCGATTGCTAGCTCATAATCCGTTTTTGTCCCATCATACCAATCCCAAATATCTGAAAGCATGACACCGACAAGACCAGCAACATAATATGTGTAGTCATCAAAGTCTTCTTTTGTTACAATAGCCCAATTTTTCTCAGCCCATTTTGCCATTCCACTTGCCATAATACTCGTTGATTTTTTTACCTTATCGAGTACACCAGTTGGACAGATATTCAACCAATCAGTTAGGCGAAGTGTCACTTCAGGAAGTTTTTCAGCATACGGTTGAATTAAATTTTGATAGGTTTCAGGATCAAATGATCCTGTTAACATTTCACTAATCCGTATAAGAAGTGATGACTTATCTTCTAACGGTAATTGTTCATGGTCTTCAATTTCATCAATTGCTCGCATACATAGGTATGCAGAAGCGACTGTTTTTCTTAATGTTGGTTTTAATAGTGTAATCGGAATATAAAATGTCCGACTCGTTTGTTTTAAGACACGCATTGCTTCTCGATATAACTTTTTTGAATCTTTAATCAAAAACTCTCCTCCCCGACGTTCAAAACATTTGTCTATAATCAATAGTCTATCAGTTAACCGACATTAATCGCAAGAAATAACCCAAATCGATGTTTATTTATTTTTAGTTATGACTGTTATCAAATCACTAGCTGTGTTAAACTATCAATCAGTGTTAATTGAAAGGGGTTTATTATGAACAGAAAATGGAAACTAGTCACACTGCTAATTTTAGCAATAATAACTTTAGCAGCATGTAACAACAATGATAAAACAGAGGAACAAGATAGTATCGATGAGATTCAACAAATCGAACCTGATTTATCAGGTATTCCAGATACGGTTGCTGAGGTAAATGGACAAGCTATTTCGAAAGAACGATTTGAGCTGACTTATTTAAGTCAATTTCAACAAGTGGCTCTAGAAGCTCAATTAACTGGTCAAGCCTTTGATCAGGAACAGTTTAAACAAGAATTAGCAGAAAGTATGATTGACTTGGAGCTATTAATTCAAGAAGCAGATCGACGTCAATTTGTAGCTACTGACGATGATATTGATCAAATGGTGACTACTTTAGTTGAAGAGAGTCACTTGGAATCTGATCAAGCTTTATATGAACTCTATGAAGGGCAGGGGATGTCAAGAGATCAATTAAGAGCTGAGTTAACACATCAAATAAAATTAGATCAATTGATCAATGATCAAGCAAAAAATTTACAAGTTACTGAAGAACAAATTGTTGAATTATATGAAGAGCTAATCATTGTTTATGAAGAAATGGAACAAGATGGTGAGCTTCCACCGATGGAAGAGATTCGGCCTGACTTGGAAAGCCAAATTCGCTTTCAGGAAGAAAACCTGTTAATTATTGAATTAATTGAACAACTTCGTGGAGATGCAGAAATTAAAAACAATCTGTAATTAAAAAAAGGATCCGACTACATGAGTCTGGATCTTTTTTAATGCACATTTATTATGATTCAAATCGATCAATACTTAATTGAAGTTTTTCAGCAATAGTCGCTAATTCTTTTGATGCAGCGTATATATCTTGCATCATCATTGTCTGCTCTTCACCAGTTTGGTTAATTTTTAATGTATTAGAAGCAGATTGTTGGGCAACCGTTGTAATTTCATTAACTTCAAGCACGAGTTCATTTACCTGATTGCTAATTAAATCAATTTCAGTCAATAGCTCAGTTAACTGTTTGGCAGTTTTTGATGTTGTCGTTGATATTTTATTAAATGAGTCATTTGTTTGATTGATTAGCTTATTTCCTTCAGTAACTGATCGTTGTCCTTGTTCGGTTTTATCAAGTGATGTTTGGGTTTCTTTTTGAATTTCTTTTACTAAATGTGCAACCTCGTCTGTTGCTTCACTTGTTTGCTCAGCTAGTTTCCTAACTTCATTTGCAACAACTGAAAAGCCTTTTCCATGTTCACCAGCACGAGCCGCTTCAATCGATGCATTTAATGCGAGTAAATTAGTTTGTTCTGAGATTCCAGTGATTAAATTGATAATATGATCAATTGCTTGTGATTGATTATTTAATCGTTTTGCGATTTGATTCATCTCGCCGGTGTTTTGATTAATTGCTTGCATCTGATTCATTGTCTGCTTCACAATTTCACGTCCAGAAAATGCAACATGATCAGCATCTTTTGATGCGACTGTTAAGTGATTAATTTCTTGAGAAATTTTCTCAATTGATTCAGCCATTAATGATAAGTTGTCATTAGCTGTTGCAGTTGACTGTGATTGTCTTTCTGAACCTGTTGCTAATTCATTGATTGCTGTATGAATCCGATCAGTTGAATCATTCGTAGCATCAGCACGAGCAAACAATTCTTCAGAAGTAGCTAAAATTAATTCAGAATTCTCCATCACTTCTCTAATGACTGTTTGTAAGGAATCAACCATTTCATTTACGTCATTCGCCAATTTGCCAAGCTCATCTTTTGTATCAACAGATAATGGTTCAATATTTAATTTACCTTGAGCAACCTGATTAACATGATGACTAATTGCTTGAATCGGTTTGACAGTACGACGAACAAATAAACTTGTAATGATTGCTGCGAGTATAGGAAGTAGTAATCCAATTAAGAGAGTTGGTTTAGCCATCTGCCATGTACGCTCACCAATGATTGATCCCTCGAAATCGATCGCATTAATCGCAATCACTTCATTTTGAGGATCATGATCACGAAAGATTGGTGCATAACCAGTAATTCGATCCATCCCACCAAAGTGATAGACATCAGTGTAATAAGAATGACCGGATATGACATGTTTAATAGCTTCATCGCTAATCATAAACTGGTCAGAAGCAGAAAAACCTTGTGCTTTTAAATGGCTGTCTGCTGCTAAAACGATACCGTCTAATGATAAAATATAATGTGTCTCAAAAATTTCCTTTTGAGTGACAGTCCACTCAATTTCAGTTTCAATTTGATTTAAGTAATCTTGGTTACCATTAGTCAATTCTAATAAAGCGTCAGGATCAATAATTCCAGTTGTAATGTTTGCACAACCTGTTAATTCAACTCCAGCAGATTGAAGGACTTCACGGTAGCTAGATCGATAGTTGATGAATGATAGTGCCCCTACACTCAAAAACACGATAATTGTTGCAATTATGGTGATTTTTTTTGTAACATTCATTTTCATAATTTTATTTACCCTCTCCAAAGTACGATATTTAGTCAACTAAATAA
Source organism: Amphibacillus indicireducens (assembly GCF_039539605.1). Classification (NCBI taxonomy): domain Bacteria; kingdom Bacillati; phylum Bacillota; class Bacilli; order Caryophanales; family Bacillaceae; genus Amphibacillus; species Amphibacillus indicireducens. The sequence goes on from NZ_BAABDL010000039.1 coordinate 23,179, forward strand.
TTATATCGATCGAACAAACAATCTGTCAAGCTAAGAGACTAGGGCTTAATACCTGATGAAAGTTATTTTTTAATAAAAAACAACCATCGATCAAGGAAGATCAATGATTGTTTTGAATCATAAGTATAGTTAGTAGGCCTATTCTGATTTGAACAATCGAATATAGAAGTGAGAGGGCGTTATTGCTTAACAGGTTCTGGATAGTCAGTTCCTTTTGTATCGACTGTTATTGATTTAATTTTAAAGTCTTCTAACGGTTTATCGTTTTCATCACGTTTAAGGTATGCAATGTGATCAACAACACTCATCCCTTCAAGAACCTTACCAAATGCTGCGTAATCCCCATCTAAATAGGGAGCTGCGTCTTGCATGATGAAAAACTGTGATCCAGCTGAATTTGGTGAAGCAGATCGAGCCATTGAAATGACTCCACGTTCATGTGCGAGTTCATTTTCAAAGCCGTTATTAGCAAATTCACCTGCGATAGAGTAGTCAGGACCACCTAAACCATTACCGTGTGGATCTCCACCTTGAATCATAAAATTAGGTATCACTCGGTGGAAGATTAGTCCATCATAAAATCCACTGTTAATTAAGGAAATAAAGTTAGCTACAGTATTTGGTGCAATTTCCGGATAGAGTTCAATTATCATTTCCTGATCATCTTCCATCGTGATTGTCACAATTGGATTTTCTTCAATTTCAGGATAGTCAATGACCTCTGTCGTTGCTTCATCTTCCTCTACGTTCGATGTTTGGTCAGGCTGACTTTGATCGTCTGTTTCATTGATGTCACTATCTCCGCATGCAAATAAAAACAAGAGCATACTCATTAATAGGAACAGTAATTTAGCTGACTTGTGCTGTAAAAACATAATGCATTTCCTCCAATATTTTAAAGATAGCGATATTATACACAACTTTTTAAATTTAGTCATATTTATGGTGAAGAAAGTCCAAGCTGAATTGTTTGATGACACATACAAATAAATATGAAGGGGGGTTATAAAATGGTGAAGGTGTTTATCGACCCAGGTCATGGTGGAAATGATCCAGGTGCGGTAGGTCATGGATTAGTTGAAAAAAACATCACACTGATAATTGCTCAACACTTAAGGGATCATTTAATTAAAAATTATCAAGATGTATCTGTAAGAATGTCGAGAAATAGTGATCAATCAGTGTCATTAGTTGAACGAACGAATAACGCAAATCAGTGGGGGGCTGATTTATACCTCTCAATTCACGTAAATGCAGGTGGTGGCCATGGTTTTGAAAGTTTTATATACAATGGGCAGTTTAAGAACAAATCAAAGACAGAACAAATTCGATCGAAAATTCATGATACAATCGTTTCTAATTTAAATTGGAGAGACCGGGGTAAGAAACAAGCTAATTTTCACGTTTTAAGAGAAACTCGTATGTCAGCAGTATTAACTGAAAGTGGATTTATTGATCATCGAGATGATGCAAACAACTTAAGAAATAGTGATTGGTTAAAAACAATTGCCAAAAATCACGCTGATGGTGTTGCACATGCGTTCAATTTAGAAAAAATAGTCCATCAAAAAATTGATGATCCTTTTTACCGTGTTGTATCTGGTTCATTCCTAGCAGAAAAAAATGCTAGACAAAAAGTTGAAACATTAAAACGACAAGGTTATGAAAGTTATATTCTACCTCATGCCCATCAAAATGAGCGATATTATCGTGTAATCGTCGGTGCATTTCGAAATAAATCGAATGCAGAAGCTAGAGTAAAAGCACTCGCTCAAGATGGATTTGAAAGCTTTATTATCGAAGTTTAAATGAAGAAAGAGGCTGATAATTCAGCCTCTTTTTTTTTTATATCATTTTTCTAAAGACACCAATTACTTTACCCAAAATTGAAATATTTTTATAAATCATTGGTTCCATTGTCGCATTTTCAGGTTGTAAACGAATATGATTATCTTCTTTAAAGAAACGCTTAACTGTTGCTTCATCATCTTCTGTCATTGCGACAACAATATCGCCATTATTTGCATTTTGCTGTTGCTTGACAATAACCATATCATCATTGAGGATACCAGCTTCAATCATACTGTCACCTTCAATAATGAGGGCGAAAAGATTCGCCTCCGCTTGTGAGATTGAAGATGGCAATGGAATAAACTCTTCAATATTTTCAACGGCTGTAATTGGCAAACCGGCAGTTACTTTTCCAATGACTGGTACAAATGTTGTTTTCTCTTTTGGAATGCCATTTAGATTATCATCTTTAATAATTTCAATTGCACGCGGCTTTGTCGGATCTCTCCTAATATATCCCTTTTTTTCAAGCCGTGCTAAATGACCATGGACAGTAGAACTTGATGCAAGCCCAACTGCTTCACCAATTTCACGAACCGATGGAGGATAGCCTTTTGAGTCAACATGTTCTTTAATATATTGCAAGATAGCTTCTTGACGTTTTGATAATGATTGCATAAATTTAACCTCCGTTCATTATTTTCTATTATTATAACATGTAAGAACGACTTAGGCAAACGTTAGTTCGCAAAGAAACAAGGTGCTAAAAAGCACTAGAAGTTGTACAATTATAGCTGTTTTGGTTAAAATAGAACATGGAATAAATTAAACAAAGGAGTCCGTTATGTTAACAAAAGATAAATTAGCTAGAATTAATCAACTTGCTAATAAAGCAAAAACATCTCGCTTAACAAAAGAAGAGCTAAAAGAGCAAAAGTTGTTAAGGGAGGAGTATTTAAAAACTTTACGTCAATCATTCAAAAACCAATTGAGTAGCGTTAAAATCATTGATCCTGAAGGAACCGACGTGACACCAGAGAAAGTAAAGCATTTAAGGACAGAAAATAAAGATAATTAGAAAAACACGTCATTATGACTTGTTTATTCTGCTAATTCATTATAGGATATAGATTGTATAGAAATGTACGTACATATCTATGTACATAAAATGAAAGGGGATTCTTTAAAAATGGTAAATCAAACGCAACAAACATCGATTAATACAATTCGTACGTTATCAATTGATGCTATTGAGAAAGCGAATTCAGGTCACCCAGGTCTACCAATGGGAGCTGCTCCTATGGCGTATACGCTTTGGACTGAATTTATGCATCAGAACCCTAAAAACTCAAGCTGGGTAAATCGTGATCGCTTTGTTCTTTCAGCAGGGCACGGTTCAATGCTACTGTACTCTTTGCTCCACTTGTCAGGATATGATGTGACAATTGATGACTTGAAAAATTTCCGTCAGCTAGGATCGAATACACCAGGTCACCCTGAAGTTACTGATACAGATGGTGTTGAAGCAACAACAGGCCCACTAGGACAAGGTATTGGTATGACTGTTGGTATGGCGATGGCAGAAGCTCACTTAGCGGCAAAGTATAACCGTGATGGTTTCAATGTTGTTGATCATTACAGTTATGCGCTTGTAAGTGATGGTGACTTGATGGAAGGTATTTCACATGAAGCCGCTTCATTAGCAGGACACTTAGGTTTAGGTAAATTAATTGCACTTTACGATTCAAATGACATTTCGCTAGATGGTGATTTAGACAAATCATTCTCTGAGCAAGTTCAAAAACGTTTCGAATCATATAACTGGCAAGTTCTTCGCGTTGAAGATGGTAATGATGTTGATGAAATTGCGAATGCAATTAAAGAAGCTAAAGCTAACACGGATCAACCAACATTAATCGAAGTAAAAACGGTGATTGGTTTTGGATCTCCTAACAAGGCTGGCTCAAGTACTTCTCATGGTTCACCATTAGGAGCAGATGAAGTTGTTTTAACAAAAGAAGCTTACAAGTGGGCTCATGAAGATTTCTTCGTACCAGAAGAAGTATACGCTGATTTTGAAGAGAAAATTATTAAAGATGGTCAAGAGCAAGAAGAAAAATGGAATCAATTATTTGCTGAATATAAAAAAGCTTATCCAGAACTTGCAGCTGAATTTGAAAAAGCTCAAAATGGGGAATTACCTGAAGATTGGGATCAAGGCCTTCCAGTATTTACACCAGGTGAGGATACATTAGCAACACGTGCTTCATCAGGTAAAGTATTGAATGCAATTGCTAAAAAGGTACCAAACTTATTTGGTGGAAGTGCTGACTTAGCAGGATCAAACAATACACGTATGGAAGACGATGAAGACTTTGATAAAACAAATTATGCAGGCCGTAATATTTGGTTTGGTGTCCGTGAATTTGCAATGGCAGCAGCGTTAAATGGTATGGCATTACACGGTGGTCTAAAAGTATATGGCGGAACATTCTTCGTCTTTAGTGACTACTTACGCCCAGCAGTTCGTTTGTCTGCTATTCAAAAATTACCGGTTACGTATGTTTTAACACATGACTCAATTGCAGTTGGAGAAGATGGACCAACTCATGAGCCAATCGAACAATTAGCTGCATTTAGAGCGATGCCTGGTCTGACTGTTTTCCGTCCAGCTGATGGTAATGAAGCACAAGCAGCATGGAGATTAGCGGTTGAATCAACAGATCGACCATCACTACTTGTCTTAACTCGTCAAGGCTTACCAACACTTGAAGGTTCAAACTATGACGGCGTTAAAAAAGGTGGCTATGTCATTAGCCCAGCTGAAAAAGACGAAGCAGATGGTATTTTAATCGCTGCTGGTTCAGAAGTACAACTTGCAGTAAAAGCCCAAGCAGAATTAAAAGCTCAAGGCCATGACGTGAGTGTTGTTAGCTTGCCTGCTTGGGATTTATTCGAAGCCCAAGATCAAGCATACAAAGATTCTGTTTTACCAAAAAATATTAAGAATCGCGTTGCAATTGAAATGGGTGCATCACTTGGTTGGGATCGCTATGCAGGAGATAAAGGTGAAATCATTGCGATCGACCGCTTCGGAGCATCAGGTGAAGGTAACCAAGTTATGGCTAAATTCGGCTTCACAGTTGAAAATGTCGTAGCAACATACCTTTCAGTAGCAAAAAAATAAGACTTTAATTAGATAAACAAAAAGAGACTCATTCATTAATAGATGGGTCTCTTTTTTTGGTAGATAAAAAAGTATAACAACTTTCTTACTACATAAGTGCAACTAAAACATTCGCCTATAGCTGGTGAATGCCAAGTTTTCTAATGCTGTAAAAGAAGGAATTCATCATAACATGACAAAAATAGAAAAAATTTATGGCAGACTATGACAAGATCTGATTTAATGTTAAGATATAATAGAGCAAAGGAGGTTGTCTAATGATTCGCTACCATATATTTTTAGTCGAAGATGATGTTTATTTCGATTTTTTTTATAAAACAGATCTACTTAATTATTTTTTTACAAACTATATGGAAAAACCAAGTCGAGAAGATCTAAAAAAACAATTCAATTATATTACCTGTCCAATCCCTCATGAGGAGTTTGACCAAACCAAGCAAAATGTTTATTTGAGTGAACGGATTATCACTGTTTTTTCAAATCAACCATTAATAATGGACAACCATTTCTTAACTCAACTAGAGAAGCTAGATCGGCACTGTTTTATTGTTGATCATTCAAATAATAAATATGGTTGGCTGACACCGAAAAAGAATCAACTTAACTGGTCAAATACGGCTAAACATTTTGCAATCAACCAATTGTATAATCAGTCAATCAATTAAAGATTATTTAATTCTATAGTTGTTTCCTTTTTAAGTGAAGTAAAATTTATCTCAATATCGCAGCTTTTGTTGTAAATTAGAGCGATGTTTTATATACTAGGAAAGAGATAAGTTGAAGGAGGCAAAAGATTTATGGGTACAGGTTGGGTTATACTAATTGCCGTTATTGCATTATTAGCTGGTGCGGCACTTGGTTTCTTTATCGCTAGAAAATATATGATGTCTTATTTAGAAAAGAACCCCCCAATTAATGAGCAAATGCTACGTACATTAATGATGCAAATGGGGCAAAAACCAAGTCAAAAGAAAATCAATCAAATGATGCGTGCAATGAGTAATCAAAATAAAAAATAACATTGTATGAATTAAAGCCCTTCTACCAGTAGGTATGAGGGCTTTAATTGATTATACAGTTAATTAATTTGGAATTATCTTGTTTTAAACGTATTTTATGACTATAATAAACATGTAACAGTAGTTTTAAGTAGATCGGCTAGTTTTTTAACAAAACAGGTCTAAATTGATCGTGAAACTCTTGAACTACCCCCACTTATCATCCTTACGGGATGATTGAAGTGGGAGATTCCTAAGAACATCAACCTAATGGCTGATTATTGATTAGGCGATCCCTGTTGCACCAACAGTTAGAAGTCTAATGGATTCGATTTCAATATTTTTACTTGCGTTAAGATCACGATCATGTTTTGTGTGGCATGATGGACACTGCCAGTTGCGTAAGTCGAGGTTCTTAACGGCTTTATGTTGATAGTTGCAGTTCGAACACAGTTGACTGGAAGGAAAGTTTTTCGCGATGGCTACGACTTGCTTGCCATACCATTTTGTTTTGTATTCAAGCATCCTATGGAATTCTGACCAGCTGACGTCACTAATCGCTTTTGATAGGTGTTTATTTTTAAGCATATTAGATACTTGTAAGTCCTCAATACCAATGATGTCGTGGTTTTTGACAATCTCGGTACTGATTTTGTGCAAGTAATCTGTTCTGACGTTTTTGATCTTTTCGTGAATACGAGCGACTTTAATCCGTTGTTTTTGATAGTTTTTTGCTTCATGAAGGGGTTTCTTATCTTGCTTTGCTTGTTGATAGCGTCTGGAGAGTTTACGCTGTTCTTTTGCTAATTTATTTTCTAGTGTACGTAAAAATCTAGGGTTTTCATACGTTGTCGCATCTGAAAGCGTGGCGAACGTATTGATCCCGACATCAATACCTGTCGTTTGCTTTGTTTTAGGAAGTGAATGTACTTCCGTCTCAGCAAGGATAGAAATGAAATATTTACCGCTTGGATTGCGCCGAATCGTGGCATTTATTATGCGCCCATCGACTTCACGACTTTTAGCGAACTTAACAAGCCCTAACTTTGGTAGTTTAATTTTACTGCCAAAAAGAGCGATATTTCCGTTTGTATGTTTCGTTGTATATGACTGAGTTGGGTTCCTTTTTGATTTAAATCGTGGTGTGCTTGTTTGTTTCTTGAAGAAGCGTGTGAAAGAATCAGACAGGTTTTTGACACTTGATTGAACGGCAATGCTATCGACTTCTTTTAACCAAGCATATTCTTGTTTCAAGGTTGGTAACTGTTTTGAGCAGAGATTGTAAGTTAATCCTTTCCCTGTTTCTTTGTAAGTGTGATTCCATTTTTCCAAAAAGTGATTAAAAACAAACCGTGAACAACCAAATGTTTTATTAATCAGCGTTTGTTGCGTCTGATTAGGATAGAGACGGAATTTATAGGCTTTATTGACTAGCATGAACACACCTCCCTTCGCGCGAATGTATGTTCTAATTGTATCATAAGAAATATGTTTTGGCTAGCGCCAACCGACAGTCATCTCCCACTTACTCACTAAGCTAAGCCCTTCTCGTTCCTTGAAGTGGGAGTCTTCTGTCGGAGTGCTGATAAAATGGTTGTATATATGATATTATTGTTAAACGATGGTAGATTATCTACGATTGAGAGGAGAATGACTGTGTATTCTCAGCGAAAAATTGAATATTATCACGTGAAACAAGATCAGATACGTTTGACGATAGATAGACAACTACCGAGTTATCGTCTCGCCAATTTACCTGAACCAATTATAAATTGGATTGAACATCATGGTTTTGATTTTTTTGGTGTTGTTAGTTCAAAAGGTGAGATTGAATACGTTTCATCTTCAATTGAAAAGGTATTAGGTTATCTTCCCAATCAAATCATTGGTGATTCATTTTTAAACTACATTCCTAGACATTTACATAAAAATTTCATTGACACATTTCAATTAGATATTTATTTTCGACAACGTTTTACTATTCAATTAAAAAGTATTCGTGAAAAACATGTGTGGGTTGATTTGATCATCAAACCGATTTACGTAGAAGACACGAATACTGTCATGTATCTCTTTTTAGTTGACAATATGACGGACAAAAAGGAAGCAGAAGAAATATTAATTCGGTCAGAAAAGATGTCTGTTGCTGGTCAATTAGCTGCAGGCGTTGTTCATGAAATCCGAAATCCACTCACATCATTAAAAGGTTTTATTGACCTATTACAAGCAGGACTCGATCGAAAAGAAGAGTATTTTAATATCATGATAGAGGAAATAGACAAGATAGAGAAAGTATCAACTGAATTACTCTATATATCTAGACCTTTAACACATGACCATGTCTATCAATGGTTAATGAAAATGATAGAAGACGTGATCGTTTTATTAAATACTCAAGCGGTTAAAAAAAATATTAAGTTAGTCCTAGATTGTCCTGAAGATGTGGTTGTCTATGCTGATCGTTCGCAAATGAAACAAGTGTTTATTAACTTAATAAAAAATGCGATTGAAGCAATGACAGAATCAGGAGAGATTTTAATAAAAGTTGAGAAACAAGGAGACTTTTGTTTAATATCAGTGATCGATGAAGGACCTGGTATACCGATAAACTTGATCCATCAAGTTAAGGAACCTTTTTTTACAACGAAAAAAGAAGGAACTGGTTTAGGATTAATGATCACGACTCGAATTATTGAAAATCATAATGGACTATTTAAAATCAAGCCAAATAATGATAAAGGCACAACGTTTGAAATCAAACTTCCGCATTATGACCCAGCAAAGTTAACTCAAGAATAGTGAATTCAAAAAGACAGGGAGCTGTCTTTTTTTGTTGAGTAACAATGAAAAAATAGTGGTTCTTTACTACGCTAAAGCGATATATTTTACATATTCGTCATTTTACTTTAGAATAGTAAAGTATATCGGTACGTCGAGCCATTATTTTTCTAAATATTCTGAACGTACTATGACTTACTTAAGGGGGTATGAAGTATGACATTGAATACGAAACGATCATTTGAAGTCAATGGTCAGAAGTATAATTACTACCAATTAAAAGCTTTAGAAGAAGCCGGAAAAGGAAAAATCGACCGTCTCCCTTTTTCAATTCGAGTTTTGCTAGAATCATTGATTAGGCAACATGACGGTCGTGTCATTACAGATGAACACATTGATGGGTTAGCAAACTGGGGTAAAACTGAAAAAACGAACGTTCCATTTAGACCATCACGAGTCATCTTACAGGACTTTACAGGTGTTCCGGCAGTCGTCGATTTAGCTTCACTTCGAAAAGCGATGGTTGATTTAGGTGGGGAAGCTGATCAAATTAATCCTGAAGTACCTGTTGATTTAGTGATTGATCACTCAGTACAGGTTGATGAATTTGGTACTCCGACAGCTCTACAGGCAAACATGGAATTAGAATTTGAACGAAATAAAGAACGCTATGAGTTCTTACATTGGGCACAAAAAGCATTTGATAACTACCGCGTTGTTCCACCTGCTACAGGAATTGTCCACCAAGTTAACTTGGAATACCTCGCTAGCGTTGTTCACCAGGTTGAAAATGATCATGGCGAAACAGTTGTTTTCCCAGATACGCTTGTCGGTACAGATTCACATACAACAATGATTAATGGAATTGGTGTGCTCGGTTGGGGTGTTGGAGGAATTGAAGCTGAAGCAGGTATGCTTGGTCAACCTTCTTATTTCCCAGCTCCAGATGTTGTTGGTGTTAAATTTACTGGTTCAATGCCAAGTGGAATCACAGCAACTGATCTTGCTCTAAAAGTCACTCAAGTTTTACGTGAGAAAAAAGTTGTTGGTAAATTTGTTGAATATTTTGGTCCGGGATTAAAAGAAATGCCACTTGCTGATCGTGCGACAATCTCAAACATGGCACCTGAATATGGGGCAACATGTGGATTCTTCCCAGTTGATGAAGAATCATTAGCTTATCTTAAGTTAACAGGTCGTAGTGACGAACAAATTGCCTTGGTTGAAAAGTACTGTAAAGAAAATAGTTTATGGTATGATGCAAATGACCCAGAACCAGAATTTACTGAATTGGTTGAAATTAATTTATCTGAATTACAACCAAGCTTAGCGGGTCCAAAACGACCACAAGATTTAATCGAATTATCAGATATGAAGCGTTCATTTAACGAAGCAATTACTGCGCCAGCTGGTAATCAAGGGTTTGGTTTGGAAGAATCTGAGTTTGATAAAGAAGTTGTTATTAAACATCCGAACGGTAAGACGTCAACAATGAGAACGGGATCATTAGCTTTAGCTGCGATTACTTCATGTACAAACACATCTAATCCTTATGTAATGCTAGGATCAGGATTGCTTGCCCGAAATGCTGTAGAAAAGGGATTAACGGTACCTAAGTATGTTAAAACGTCATTAGCACCAGGTTCAACTGTTGTCACACAGTATCTTGAAGATGCTGGTTTAATGCCTTATTTAGAAAAATTAGGTTTTAGCTTAGTTGGTTATGGTTGTACAACATGTATTGGTAACTCAGGACCACTGGCAAAAGAAGTAGAAGATGCCGTGATAGACAATGATTTAACGGTTGCATCTGTACTATCTGGTAACCGAAACTTTGAAGGACGAATTCACCCATTAGTTAAAGCAAACTATCTAGCATCACCACCACTAGTCGTTGCTTATGCTTTAGCGGGTACAGTTGATATTGATATCCATACGGAACCACTTGGATATGATCAAGCTGGTGAGCCGGTTTACTTCGATGATCTATGGCCATCATCAGAGGAAATTCGTGAACAAGTGAATAAAGTCGTTACACCTGAAATCTATGAAGAAGAGTATAAAAATATTTTCAATTCAAATGAAAAGTGGAATCAGATTGCAACAACAGATGAACCACTTTACGAGTGGGATGATCAATCAACATACATTCAAAATCCACCTTTCTTTGAAAACTTAGCGATTACACCTGAAAAAATCGAACCATTATCAAATCTTCGTGTGATTGGTAAATTTGGTGATTCTGTCACAACGGATCATATTTCACCTGCAGGGGCAATTGCTAAAGATATGCCAGCGGGTCGATACTTACAAGATAAAGGTGTGACACCACGTCATTTTAACTCATATGGATCAAGACGTGGTAACCATGAAGTCATGATGCGTGGGACATTTGGTAATATCCGAATTAAAAACCAACTTGCACCTGGTACAGAAGGTGGCTACACAACATACTGGCCAACTGGAGAAGTTTTGCCAATCTTTGATGCTGCGATGAAATACAAAGAAGATCATACAGGTCTTGTTGTTTTTGCTGGGCATGATTATGGAATGGGAAGTTCACGTGACTGGGCAGCTAAAGGTGCTAACTTACTAGGAATTAAAGCAGTTATAGCTCAAAGTTATGAAAGAATTCACCGTAGTAACTTAGTGATGATGGGGGTTCTGCCTCTTGTATTCCAAGAAGGAGTAACACCTGAATCGTTAGGTTTAACTGGACGTGAAGCGATTCATATTGCAATTGATGAGTCGATTGAACCAAATCAATTGGTAAAACTGACAGCAACTGCTGAAGACGGTAAAGTGACTGAATTTGAAGCAATTGCTCGTTTTGATAGTGACGTCGAAATCGACTACTACCGACACGGTGGAATTCTACAAATGGTACTAAGAGATAAACTGAAAAAATAAACTGTAAATAAACATAAAAAAACACCTTTTTAAGTTCACAAACTTGAAAAGGTGTTTTTGAATAAATAGATGGATAGGATGTCATAATTGTTTAAGAGAGGACAAATGTAAGCAGTTTAGTTTGAGTCAGTAGTTGCGGTTCATCGCTATCGAGGATTTCCTTGTCCAACAGGCAAAGATCCTGTGGAAATGGTCTGATTAGAGTGAAGATCACTGTGCTAGCTCAATTTTAGTTGATCGGGTTTTTCTTTTGCTAATAAAATCGTTTTTATCTTACACCTGAATAAATATTATCTCAGGTGTTTTTATGATAAATTCAATAGTCATCTTACTGTATGGCGGTTATAAACTGTGCTAAACTAGAGGGTGAGAGAAAGGAGTCGTTCAAGTGACGAATCATTTAATTTTTTCAAAAGTAAAAGAAACTGAGCTTCTACAATGGATAGATATAGAAACGACACCACCTTATCAAGAAATTGAGGTGTTACGTGCGCTTGATCAATTGGAAGCAGAGCCTGATCACTTTTCAAAAGAGGCAGAGGCAGCGCTATATACGATGCTAGCTTACCATCGATTGAAACGAAATCACGCAACAGATAACTTAACTACTCGTTTATTAGATCGGGCGAATCAACTTGATCAAAACCTTGATACAGAGCAATCTCTGCGTGCGATTAGGCAATATCAAGCAGTACTCGAAGATTTAGAGAGATTATAATTGGATACGTGGACGATTCGTGAAACAGATTTTGATGCGTCAAAGCTTAAAAAAATGCAAGAATGGCAAGCATACTTAAAACAATATTTTGATGATAAAATTCAGATAAATCGTTTAGATCAACAGATCGATTCAGATTTAACAAAAATAGATCGCGAAATTCAAGAGGAATTAACAGACTTACAGCAACTGATTGAAAAAAGTATTGAAATGCTTGAAAACAAACGATCTGGCGTACCAACGAGAGAAATGAATCAATCACTTCGTCGGTTAATTGAGTTGGAAACAGACTTCAATCAAGCTTTTCCTCCGCTATTTGATTCTGAGCAAACAAAGAGTCCACTGCAAAAGCTGGAGGAAATGGTTGGCTTGGAACAAGTTAAGCAATATATGAATCAATACTATCACTATTTAAAATATCAACAAGATCGTAAGCAAATTGGCTTTCAAATGATCGACGAGCCAGGGATGCATATGATTATTACTGGAAATCCCGGTACGGGGAAAACAACAATTGCACGTTTACTTGGTGAGATCTATCATGAACTTGGATTACTAGAGACGAGTAAAGTGATTGAAGTCAATCGTTCGCATTTAGTTGGTTCATTTGTCGGCCAGAGTGAAGAGAAAACAATCAGTTATATTAAAGATGCGGTTGGTGGTGTCTTATTTATTGATGAAGCATATAGTTTGCACAGGCAAGACGCAAGTGGCAATGATTATGGTCAAGCGGTAATTGATACACTTGTTTCTGCGATGACAAGTGGTGATCTTGCTGGTAAATTTGCGGTTATTTTAGCTGGTTATCCAGAAGAGATGAGACAGTTTTTGTGGTCTAATCCAGGATTGAGAAGTCGATTCCCAGAACAAAATATGATTCATTTGCCTGATTTTAAGATCACAGAATTATTGGAGATTGCTGAAACAACAGCATTAGACAATGATTATTTCTTCACTGAAACAGCGCTAAACGGGTTTTATGGTTTAATTGAACGTGCTAAAGTTGATGATACATTCGGGAATGCAAGAACGGTCCGCGACCTAGTTATGAAGGCGATCTTCAAAAAAGGTGCAGCGATTACTGTTAAGGAAAATGATGGTTGGCTTGACCATATGCGGATTGAATCGAAGGATTTAACGGTTATGAGTGATGAAAAAGATGATATTGAACCGATGGAACAATTAAACCAGCTGATTGGGCTTGCAAATATTAGAGATGAAGTTAAAAAGCTGTCTTCATTTGTCAAAATTCAACAGGCAAGAAAAAATCAAGGTTATCCAACTGTTCCGATTCAGCTTCATGCTGTCTTTTCAGGTAATCCTGGGACAGGTAAAACAACCGTTGCAAAAATCTATTCAAAATTATTAAAGGAATGTGGACTCCTTAAACGTGGTCACTTTATCGTTGCTTCAAGAAGTGATCTAGTTGCAGGCTATGTTGGTCAAACGGCGATTAAGACTAAAAATAAAATTCGTGAGGCACTTGGTGGTGTGTTGTTTATTGATGAGGCTTATTCACTGTTTAGAGGTGAAAATGATTTTGGTAAAGAAGCGATTGACACATTAGTTGACGAAATGACGAAGCACAATGAGAATTTAGTCGTGATATTGGCTGGCTATAAACAAGATATGGTTCGATTTATTAATAGTAATCCAGGTCTAGCCTCACGGTTTAAAAAGTATTTTGAATTTCAAGATTATCAAACTGCAGAATTACTCGAAATTGTCAATTATCAAATCGATCACTATAACTATCGAATCACTGATGAGGCAAAAGATTATCTTACGAATGCATTTAACAACGAAATAGTATCAGGTAATGCTCGTTTTGTCGTTAATTTAGTTGATGAAGCCATTCAATTCCAAGCACTTAGAATTGAAGATTTACATGTAACTGACACTGAGTTTTTAATTTTAAATAAAGAAGATTTTAAAAATGCTTGGCAAGCAGTCAAGGGGGCGGAACAGAGTGAAAAAGATTAAAACACCAATTAAAGTTCGTTATCAAGAGACAGATCAGATGGGTGTCGTTTATCATGCGAATTATTTAGTATGGTTTGAAATTGGTCGGACTGCTTTTATCGAAGCGTTAGATTTGTCTTATGCAAAAATGGAAGCAGAGGGGGTTGTTTCTCCAGTAACCCGTGTTGAGGTTGATTATAAGAAACCAATTCGATATGGTGAGCCTGCCTATATAGAAACATGGTTGGATCATTATGATGGCTTAAGAACAACATATGCTTATCAAGTGACTAATGAACAAGGTGAAGTTGCTGTGTTAGGGAAAACAGATCACGTGATCGTTAACACAGAAAGTTTTCGCCCGCTTTCTGTTAGACGTAAGTTCCCAGATTGGCATGAAAAGTACTTAAGTGCATTAGGAGACGATCAGTAAAATGGCATTTGGAATTAATCGAGTAGAATTGAAAAAATGGCAACAGAATGTTTTAGCGAATGAGATTGCATTTATTACGCATTACTGGTTAGATGAGCGCTTTCCACATGCGACGAGTGTGACGAAGGTAGGTTGTGCTGATCTTGATAAATTAATTGAGTGGGGGAAGCAATATCAGCTAAGACCTGAATGGATTGATTTGGATCCTAAATATCCTCACTATGATTTGTTCGCTCCGATTCAAAAGGAAATCTTAGCAAAAGAAGGATATTTTGATCAAATCGAACGTTTTCAACTGTAAAGTAGAAAAAACTCCCACTTAAAATATCAAAGTGGGAGTTTTTTATCCTAGATTATTCATAGCCCAATCATAAAACCTGAATAAACCGCATCAAATCAATTAAAAATAGCCAATCGATCTTTCACTAATTAAGTGAAAAGGAGCCCGATCTTTGATATTGTATAAGTGACCAAACAAACACAATTCAA
>NZ_BAABDL010000040.1:0-4641 GCF_039539605.1 Amphibacillus indicireducens
ACTGGCATTCACTTTTGGCAATTTAATGGGCAAATCACCTATAAAAAATCAAGTTATGAATAATGCAGGTTAATATTGAACTAACAACAATAATATAGTATATAATTATTGAAATAGATACATTCATGATCACACGTGACTAAAACTTAAAATGAAGGAGTGTCGGAAGAATGTCTGAGATTGCTATTTTGAAAGGTTTACAGAAGAATTTTGGTAAATTCCAAGCTTTAAGTGATGTAACCTTTACCGTAAATCCTGGTGAAGTTGTTGGTTTTATCGGTCCGAATGGTGCAGGTAAATCAACTACGATTCGAATTTTATTAGGTATTATTAAACGGGATGCGGGTGAAGCAAGAATTTTTGGCAAGGATGTCTGGCAGGACAGTCTTGAAATTCATAAACGGATTTCATATGTTCCTGGGGATGTATCTCTTTGGGGAAACTTAACAGGTGGAGAGATTATTGATTTATTTCTTAAACTACATGGTGGCGGTGACAAACAAAAACGGGATGAGCTAATCAAACGCTTTGAGTTAGATCCGAAGAAAAAGGCTAAGGGATACTCAAAAGGGAATCGTCAAAAAGTTGGTTTGATTGCTGCGCTATCAGTTGATTCTGATTTTTACATTTTTGATGAGCCAACTTCAGGGCTTGACCCTTTAATGGAATCTGTCTTTCAAGATGAAGTAGAAAAAATAAAACAGAAAGGTAAAGCAATCTTGCTCTCTTCACATATTTTAAGTGAAGTAGAACGGTTAGCAGATAAAGTTGTCATCATCAGACAAGGAAAAATTGTTGAAACAGGTACACTTGATGAATTACGGCACTTAACTCGTTCAACAGTAACCTTAGCAACAAGAGATGATGTTTCACAAATGGCCTCGCTTAACGGCGTCCATGATTTTAGTCAAAAAGATAATCAAGCGACATTTTCTGCGGACAATCGTTACATTAATGACATTCTAAAGCAAGCGACAACATTAGGTGTCCTAAAGTTGGAAGCTGTTCCACCAACTTTAGAAGAGCTGTTCATGCGTCATTATGAAGGATAAGTATTGATACGGAGGTGAAAATACGATGCAAGAAAAGTTTGCACGCTGGGATACGCTATTTTTACAACATTTAAAACGGGATTGGAAAAAAATAATGATTTGGGTTTTAGGAGTTGGCTTATTTTCAGCAGGCTTCGTTCCTGCTTTTGAAGAAATTGCAAAAGGTCAAGGCTTAATCGGAATGTTTGAAACGATGCAAAATCCTGCTATGGTCTCAATCGTTGGTCCGACACCAATCGAGACAGCTACTAATTATACAATCGGGGCGATGTACGCACATCAAATGTTACTGTTTTGTGGGTTGTTTGCGATGATTATCGCCGCCCTACATGTGGTTGGGCACACACGAAAAGAAGAGGATCTTGGTTTAACAGAGCTTGTTCGCTCATTTCAAATTGGACGACAAGCCAATTCATTTGCAACGATTATAGAAGTTCTTTTAGTTAATAGCTTGCTTGCTCTTCTGATTGGCGGGACATTAACAAGTTTCGGTAC
Organism: Amphibacillus indicireducens; assembly: GCF_039539605.1. Lineage (NCBI taxonomy): Bacteria > Bacillati > Bacillota > Bacilli > Caryophanales > Bacillaceae > Amphibacillus > Amphibacillus indicireducens. Next base: position 1,548 of record NZ_BAABDL010000040.1, read on the forward strand.
AGATACAATTTCTATTCAAGGTTCCTTTTTATTTGGACTATCCGTAGCAATGGCTGGACTAATTGGGGCAGCCATTGCACTTGTAATGGCGCAAATTATGCCAAATTCAGCTGGTGCTACAGGTTCAACGCTCGGAATTATTGGATTACTTTACATTACACGTGCAGCAACAGATATCTCGAATATCACATTCTCTATGTTTAACCCACTTGGCTGGTTATATTTAACCTATCCATTTACTAATAACAACTGGTTACCGATCTTTTTCGCTCTCATTTTTTGTATAATAATGGTGATGATTGCTTTTGCCTTAGAAGGTCGGCGTGATATGGGGGCTGGTTATCTCCCTGAAAGAGAAGGGCGTGCATATGCAAAACAATCTTTACTTTCTGTTCACGGTCTATTTATCAAGATAAATAAAGGTGTCATAATTAGTTGGCTCATTTCCTTTCTTATTCTAGGAGCTGCCTACGGTGCCATTTATGGAGATATGCAGTCTTTCCTTGAAAGTAATGATTTATTACAACAAATGTTTACCCAGTCTGGAGTCTCAATTGAAGAATCGTTTACAGCCACAATAATGATGGTTATGATGGGGTTAGTTGCTATTTTACCAATTGTGATCATCAATAAACTCTTCTCAGTAGAACAAAGACTCTATTTAAGCCAACTTCATGCGACAAAGGTGACGCGTGGTCAATTTTATTGGACCAATATTAGTTTGGCAATTGTCATAGGTGCAATAGGAATCTTATTCGCTGCAGGTGGTCTTGGTATCACCGCACTTACCGTCATGGAAGATCATACAACGATGAACCTGACTGATTTTCTGATAGCAGGCTATAATTTCTTACCTGCTGTCTTGTTTTTCACTGCTTTAGCTGCCCTGGCACTTGGCTGGGCACCTAAACTAGGGAAATTTATTTATGTCTATCTTGGTTACTCTTTTATCTTAAATTACTTTTCTGGTATTTTAGATTTGCCAGATTGGTTTTTAAAAACGGCGATAAAAAGTTGGATTCCACAAATGCCAGTTGAATCATTTAAAGTAATTCCATTTATCGTCATTACTACCGTCAGTATTATACTTATGACCATTGGTTATCTTGGCTATAAGAAACGCGATATGATGGAAGGCGCTTAATCAATAATCCTACACGTATAACATAGAAGGTTCACTTGAATAGCTGTTTTAGCTAAGCGAGTGAACCTTTTAAGCAATCCTCTATTTCGTCCGTTCCATTAAATTAAGACCGATCCCCATAAATAAAACACCCATCAATAATAAAATCGAAATCGGCTGAAGGAGATCACCCACCCCCGTATTATATAACATCGCATCTTTCAATGCTTCTGTCCCATAATAAACCGGTGTGATTCTAGCCAACACTTGCAAGAAATTATTCGTTACCAGTTCAAGTGGCCAAAATGCACCACCAAGCATTGCAAACGCAGTTGATACGATCGGAATAATAGACTGTAGCTGTTGGGGTGAACGGACTATACCGATCAAAAGCATCCCTAGTGCAACTGAAGCAAAAACATAAGCCATAACTGTCACAACAATCGCAAAGTATTGGTCACCAAAATGATAATTTAAGATTTGATCAAATACAATAAAACAGATACCAACTTGGAGTACTCCTAAGACAAAATAGTGCAATAATTGGCCAAGATAAATACTGCTTTTCTTTAATGGCGAAATGATTAATCGATCCCAAGTCCCCGTTCGCTTCTCAACCGCAATATTCATCATCCCAAATAAAACTGTGTAGAGAACAAAGTACAATGTCATTCCTGACACGACATGGGCTCCCTCTTCATCACTACTTGAAACAGAGTTTGCTAAGCTTTCTGATTCAACCGTAATATAGTTTTGTAACTCTATTGACCGATCAGGGAATAGTTCAGCAATTTCATCAATTCTTAACTTCGTCCGATAATATTGTTCAACATATTGATTGACAGCATTGATGAAAAATGAATCCTGACCAACTAGATAGTGATAGTCCAAATAGTTCAATTCAAGTGCATAACTAATTTGACTCAGTTTTAATTGATTTTCAATCGTTTCACGATCACTCACGTGAAACTCAAAGCCAGTTACATTATTTAGCTCATCGACCCATTCATCTAGCTCAGATTCGGTTAATTGATCACTAAATGTTTGGACTGTGATTGTCTGCTCACCTTGTGTTCCACCGATAAAAAGAACAAACAATATTGTCATTGCAATAAATGATAAAACAAGAATGGGTTCTCTTTTTAATCGTAACCATTGTAAATTAAAGACAGACCACATTACATTAACCTCCTCTTCGGAAAGATCACAACTGCGAGACTAATAAACAGCACAGCCATGAACAATACACGATAAATCATCGGTAAAAATTCAGTCAAATTAAAGCCTTGAATTAATTGAAGATAGGCTGTCATCATTGCGCCATTAGGTGTCCAGTTCCCTAGTTCTCGCATCAAAGGTGAAAAGTATTCAACTGGCGACAAACTACCTCCAAGAAACGCAAAGATAACCACCGCACCACCTGAAAAAAAGCCCGATATCGCATCATTATTAAACTGAATCGCAATTGCAGTCATAAATGCTGCCAAGCCACCGATAACAAGCGAGAAAACAAATGAGATGATCGCCAAGCTTCCCCAAAACTCAATACTTGTATCCACGAAAGTCTGGAAGAACAATGCTGATGCAACAAATAAAATGGTTAATTGGATGAGTGTTAGAACAACTGCTGAAATCACTTTACTTAGTAAGTAGTTTAACGGTCGCTCACCTGTCATCATTAATCTAGCAAAAACATGACTTTCTTTTTCCTTAAATGCATTACTTGAAATGGTTGATGCGACATAAAGTGCAAACATCACTGCCATCCCAATCGTATAATATTGAAATGCCGAAACGGGCTTTCCAGAAGAAAAATGATTCATAACCCCGAAGTTTTCTTCCGAAATTGTTGTTTCTACTACTTCTCCTTCTGTTGCAAAAGCCATCGATAACTCTAGACCTAGATTATTCATAGCCCAATCATAAAACCTGAATAAACCGCATCAAATCAATTAAAAATAACCAATCAAT
>NZ_BAABDL010000041.1:0-58354 GCF_039539605.1 Amphibacillus indicireducens
TTATACAATATCAAAGATCGGGCTCCTTTTCACTTAATTAGTGAAAGATTGATTGGTTATTTTTAATTGATTTAACGCAGTTTCTTAGTGGCTTATGGTCGGGCTGTGAATAATCTAGGGTATGGATATAGACAAAAATTTGATGTATTAAATGTAAACAAATTAATTAACAAAGGAGTGCTGCTATGCTGTGGGAGGAAGTTAGAGAAACTCACCTAAATAAATGGGTTGTGATCGAAGCGATTGATGCGTATTCAGATAATAATTACCGAATTATCCACGATATTGCTGTTATAGATTACTTTGATGACTCAATGGAAGCTTTTCATAGACACTCTGAATTACACAAGCAAAATCCAAATCGTGAATTATACTTTTTTCATACATCAAGAAAAAAGCTTGATGTTGAAGAAATAAAATGGACAGGATTAAGTAAAATATGATAAATATCAAAGAAATATATGAACTGCCATTTGTAGAAGTCGTCGTGAACTTTCGTTGTAAACAAATCAAATTAAATAATGTATTAATTGACACTGGCTCTGCTGGCACAATATTTAATGTGAATAAGCTAGACGTAATAGGTGTTAAGCAAGAAAATAATGATGTTACACGGACCATTCAAGGTATTGGTGGGCTTGAGTTTGTTTATACTAAAAATATCGATCAGATCGTCATATCAAATGAAATAAAGACGAATAATTTTCTCATTGAGCTAGGATAAATGGATTACGGATTCGATATAGCTAGGATTATTGGCTTTGATTTCATGAAAGAAGTGGGACTGGTTATTGATTTACCATAAGTCAGCAGTTAAATTCATAGCTAAATTGGATAAAACCTCTTAAAAAAGAATTGCAAACGGGTTAAAGGGACTTTTATCTTTACCACCAAAAGGTGACATAAGAAGAATTAAAGGATACGCAGATTTGTATAGACTTAGGATTGGAAGTCTGCGTGTTATTTTCAATAATGATCACCAAAAAAGTTATCTATATTGAAGCGGTTGGAAACCGTGGAGACATTTACAAATAATGTTTTTGATATAATAATTTTCAATTAGAACTTCCAGAAAGGGCGGAAGTTCTATTTTTAATATATTTCTTTAATGCATGTGGTATCTACTATAACTCAAAACATCCGCATGTGAAGGATTAGGTGAGACTAATCATGCAGTTAAGAACTCGGCATTAGGCGGTAAGTGCATGATTAGAAATCAAACGATCGGCTTAATATAAACAAAAAATTAATCGTTCAATTCACTCTGTAAATACTAACCAATATGCTATAGTAAAGATACTTATTAAAAAAACTGCTATTACTAGATGAAAAGAGATGTGATTCGTTTTGCCTAACTTTCTAGAACTTGGTGTTCGAAAAGAAGTTAATCATACATTAAAGTCATTAGGATTCGTAACTCCCACTCCTATCCAAGAACGGACAATTCCATCAATTCTTGAAGGAAAGGATGTTATTGCAAAAGCACAGACGGGAACAGGGAAGACGTTGGCATTTGTGCTGCCTATATTAGAAAAAATTGATCCACAAAATCCAGATATTCAAGCGCTTATATTAACTCCTACTAGAGAATTAGCACAGCAAATTTCAAAAGAAATACAGATCATGCTTGAAAATTTAGAAGGTATCCGTGTGTTAGCTGTCTATGGTGGGCAGGATGTTCAGCGTCAAATGAAAAAGTTAAAAGGCGCTACACAAATAGTCGTTGCAACACCAGGTCGGTTATTGGATCATATTGATCGACAAAGCCTTGATCTATCAACGGTTCAGATGCTTGTGATCGATGAGGCAGATGAAATGTTACTGATGGGTTTTCTGCCACAAGTAGATGAGATTATTTATGAAACCCTTTCAACAAGGCAAACGATGCTATTCTCAGCAACAATGCCTGACGAAATTCGCTCTTTAACAAAGAAATACATGGTTGAACCGGAATTCATTGAAGTCAAAGCAAAAAAAGTAACCGTAGAAGAGGTTAAACAAGTTGTAATCGAAACGACGGATCGAAGAAAGCAAGAAACGTTAATCCATTTAATTCAGGAGCATCGCCCTTTTTTAGCGATTATATTTTGTCGGACAAAAGTTCGTGCCAAAAATCTTCATGAAGCTTTGATTGCTGGCGGATTCGAGTCAGATGAATTGCATGGGGATTTATCACAATCGAAACGAGAAAGAGCGTTGAAACGATTTCGTGATGCAAAAACTCAATTCTTAGTCGCCACAGATGTTGCTGCACGGGGACTTGATGTGGAGGGGGTAACACATGTCTATAATTATGACATTCCACATGATGTTGACAGCTATCTTCATCGGATTGGCCGAACTGGTCGTGCGGGAGGGGATGGAGTTGCCATTACATTAGTGGCTCCAAAGGATATCGAGTTCCTCCGAATAATTGAAAAAGGAATTCAACAGACATTTGAAATTCAAGTGATCACAGGAGTAAGCATTCCTGATCGAGAGGATTACGAGCGAGTAAGCCACAAGAGAAATGACAGGAGTACTACAAGTAGAAAGTCCAATCATCGTTCAAAAAGCAATCCAGATAGAACAAGAGGTAGAAAACGTACTCGTTGATGAATGAGTCATGTGTAGCAAAACGAAAACAATAAAAGGACGTGTTTAAAGATGATAAATATTACTATACCTACTCCAGATATCACGATTACAGAGCGCAAGCAAATTTTTAAAGATAATGAGCCAGCCATAACCCCTATCTATGGATTTATTGATTTTCATTTAATACCAAGAGATAAGGGTGGCATTTTCTTGTTTTTTAATGAAGAAGATGAGCTTCTTTTTGTTGGAAAAGCACGAAAGTTACGCCGACGAATTAAAAAACATTTTGAGGATCATGTTTCACCGATTAAAAATCATAGAGACGAAGTATATAAAATCGATATTTGTTTAGTAGAAGACCCAATGGAACGGGAAATTTACGAGACATATATTATTAATCAGCTCAAGTCCAAATACAATGTAGATAAAGTATTTTATTAAAAAATTGTTTCGTAAACAACATTGTTTTAGATCTGTTGGTTTCAGCTAAAAAGGCGGTAGAACTTAATTGTTCTGCTGCCTTTTAATGTAGAAATAAACTCGGTTGTTCTATTTTTTTGATCAGAAATTAGTAATGCACAAAAAAACATTTGATTATTTAAATCTTTTTTAAATTGATTTCGTTAATATGAGTAGAGGGGGGAGTTCAGATGCCTACGGATGAAGAATTAATTGATGAAATCCAGCTCGGAAGTCAAGCGGCGATGGAAGTGCTTGTGAAAAGGCACTATCAATACATATTTGCCTATGTTTATCGTAAAGTCGGTGACTATCATCTTGCCTATGATCTAACGCAAGAAGTTTTTGTGAAAATGATGAAGGCACTCAAGCGATACCGTGGGAAAAACAAATTCAAACATTGGCTTTTAAAAATTGCCGTTAATCATTGTCGAGATTATTTTCGGAGTCGTGCCTTTAAACATAAAGAAAAAGAGGGGGAACTTACTCCGAAACTGATCGATCAAAAAAGTAATGTTTGGGATTTGATTAGTAAGAAGATTAATAGCGAGGAAGTAAAGGCTGCTCTTGAGCAGTTACCTGAATATCAAAAAGAAACGATCATCTTAAGGTATTATCACGATTTAAAAATTAAAGAAATTGCTGAGGTAACAGATAGCAAAGAAGCAACAGTTAAATCGAGATTGCGACAAGGGCAAGCGAAATTAAAACAATTGTTAGGTGAGGTGATAAGTGATGACGCTCAACAAGGAAAATAAGGAACTCAAAGAGTTGGAACAATATATAGTGAAATATCCAGATAACGAGATGATTGATGCAACGATTTCTACGTTACGTCAATATGTACCGGAGAAAAGAAGGAAATCGATGATTAAATACGACCGCTTCACCATATTTTTAAAGCAAGCAAAACCGCAAATACAATTTATTCATCCAATGTATTGGATCGTGAGCATCGTTTTGTTTGCGCTAGGCTATCTAATCACAAATCAGCTTGAATCCGATCCAACATTAACGCTCATCATCATAGCACCACTACCATTTATCTTTGGATTGGTAGAAGTTTTTCGAGGTAGGGATAGTCATCTTATTGAAATGGAACTGACATGTAAATTTTCTGCTTTTGAAGTTATTTTGACACGATTACTGATTATCAGTGTGTTTAACTTCGGATTAACGTTAATGCTTACATTCGTTATGTCAACATCAACGACTCAAAACAATCTGTTTAAAATGTTACTCATTTGGCTCGGACCATTAACGTTATTTATCACACTTGCGCTATTTTTGAGTACTCGATTTAGAGGTGTTCAATTTGTACCGATCTTTCTATCGATTTGGGTAATGTTCACTCTGTTATTAGTAAGCGACATTAGTTGGCAAGAAAAATTAATCACATTTGATTTATCTTTTCATCTAACTTTGCTCATGATCGGCATTGTTTTAGTTAGCTTACAAGTAAGAAGTGTAATCAATAAATTTGTTCGTTATCAGGAGGGTGAAATTTTTGAAACTAGTTATTGAAAATGTATCGAAGAAATATAACGACAAGTGGGCAGTCAGAGAGTTCAATGCAGAAATGACTGATGGTGTTTACGGTTTACTTGGTCCAAATGGTTCGGGAAAAACCACTTTGATGCGAATGCTTGCATCTATTTTGAAGCCTACATCAGGTCGAATTTTACTTGATGATCAAGACATTCGCACACTAGATGAAACATATCGTGATGTTTTAGGCTATTTACCACAGGAGTTCGGTCTTTATCAAAACTTCACTGCAGAAAGATTTTTAGCTTACTTCGCTAGTTTAAAAGGCTTGGATAAAAATATAGCGAAGGAAAAGATAGCGGAAGTTTTAGCGCTTGTAAATTTGACAGAACATAAAAGGAAAAAAACGAAGACATTTTCCGGGGGAATGAAACGCCGATTAGGGATTGCCCAAGCTTTGCTAAATGATCCGAAAATATTAATCGTCGATGAACCGACTGCTGGATTAGATCCTAAGGAACGGATTCATTTTCGTAATTTAATTTCTAATATATCACGTGAGAGAATTGTGATTTTATCGACACATATTGTTTCAGATATTGAATTTATTGCGAAGGACATTTTGATTATGGATCAAGGGGTTTTAAAAGAGCGTTCGGATTTAGCCGGTTTATTGTCGGGAATGAAGGGTAAAGTTTGGGAGGCTAGTATGACAGAAACGGAGTTTGCTTCTCTACAAGGGCAATATAAGATAGGTAATATTCAGCGTAATGAGGACGGGGTTAAACTGCGCCTAATTAGTGATGAAAAACCTCACGCTCAAGCAGTAGAAGTACTTGCCACACTTGAGGATGTCTATCTCTATTACTTTGGTGAGGAGGCTGTTCAAAATGTACAAGCATGAATTGTATAAAATTTTCACAAAGAAAAGTCTTTACATTACCTTTTTTCTAATTGTGCTCTTGTTAGTTTTCGCCAATAGAGAGTCAATACTTGATTGGGTTATGAAAGATGAGATTTATGATGAACTCTATCAAACACATGGTGGACCAGTGACTGAAGAGTTGGAATTAATGGTGCGAGAACAAATGCGTGCATCAGATGCAGGGGAAGTAAGTGTCGATCAAGCAACTGGTGATGTTCAGTTTCTTGTTGCTATGTCAGGCTTAAATCTTGAGCAACTTGAGGAGCGCAAAGAATTCCTCGCTAGTAAAATAGAAACTCTTGATCAAACAACTCACCAATACCTGGAAGCTACTAAAGAATTAGAGATGTTAAAGGAATTGGGCAATCCCTATGGGTTTTACCTTATCCAAGCATGGACGGGAATGATGGATTTAATTGAGCCATTCTTCAGTGTTGTGTTAATTGCGATCATGATTTTGTTAGGTTTATCACCGGTTTTTGCAGAAGATCACGCGCAAAAAACAATTGGACTTGTTCTTGCGACAAAACACGGTAAAAAGAGTCTTGTAACATCCAAAATATTAGCAAGTATCACTTATATCGGTGTTGTCTTTATCTCGCTTCACTTCACAAATTTCCTTATTCAACTTAATGGTTATGGTGGTTTGCATGGTTGGAATGCACCGATGCAAAGCCTAGTTAATTACCCAAGCGATTATTCAATGTCACCATTTAATTTGAATGTGCGGCAATTTTACTTCATCATGCTAATGGTACAATTTATAGCTGGTGTAGCATTTGGTGTTTTAGTTTTGTGTTTGTCTAACTTAACAAAAAATTATTTGATGACGTTTTTCGTTAGTGGATCAATATTAGGACTTCCATTTATTTTACGTCAAATTGGATTAGATCACGGTTTCTTTAAAACGTTTAATTTATTTAGCTATTTAGAGTTTATCAGAATCGAACGGCTATTTGATCAATTTAGAACGTTTAGCTTTTTCGGTCAGCCCATCTTGTACCCAACTTATTTAATCGGGGTATTTGGCTTGGTAACGATATTACTACTGGGTGTGCTTTATTATCGATCCAAACATCAACAGGTAACGACTTAATTATTTTAAGTGCGGTAAATTAATTAAGAAGTGTGCTAGAAATGTTGGGGATAAGAGCTAATTGTAGATTTTACAACCATAAATGATTGCTAAGCTCTACGATTACTCAGTTAAAAAGCCTGAAGCGGATAAAATCTGCTTCAGGCGTTTATTTTGATAAAAATATTATGACTTTTTCAACAATGCAATCATCGACCGGTCTGGTGTAACAAATAATGTTTTCTGTTGCTCATAGATGACATAGCCGGGTTTTGCGCCGTTAGGTTTTCGGACATGGCGTACTTCAGTGTAGTCGACAGGAACGCTTGATGATGCGCTTGCTTTTGAGAAAAGAGCTGCTAACTGAGCAGCTTCGATCAATGTTTGTTCAGTTGGATCATCTGATCGAATTAAGACGTGTGATCCAGGAATGTCTTTAGTATGCAACCAAATATCTCTAGAGTGTGCCATTTTTGTTGTTAAATAGTCATTCTGCTTATTATTACGTCCAACGTAAATAACCGTACCATCCGTTGCCACGAATTTCTCAGGGCTAGGTTTTGCTTGTTTTCTTTTTTGTTGATTATTTTTGCGCTTCTCTTTTAAATAACCTTCTTCACGTAATTCACTTCTAATTTCTTCAATATCATCGAGTCGAGCAGTTTCTAATTGTTGCAGTAACCGTTCAAAATAATCGATTTCCAGTTTGGCTTTCTGAATTTCACGAGCTAATTTTACTTTTGATGTTTTTAACTTTTGATAGGTTTTAAAGAAATTCTGTGCATTTTCACTCGGTGTTTTGTTAGGATTTAATTTAATGATCATTTCCGATTGATTCGGATCATAGTAATCAATCACAGTAACCTGCTGATCACCTTTTTTAACTAAATGTAAGTGAGCAGTTAGTAATTCGCCTTGCTTTTGATAAAAATCAGCGCGCTCTGCCTTTTTCAGCGACTGTTGTTGTTTCTTGATTTTACGCTTATTTTTGTCGAGTTCATTTTTCATCAGTCGGCTTAAATCACTAACTTGTTGTTTAACCCGATCGCGGTCTGCTTTATCAGCATAAAAGTGATCGAGTAGTCCACTAACGTCTTCAAAACTTTCTTTCTCACCTGAAAATTGGACTAAATCAAACACATGAAAATCTTCCTTATCACCCAAATGAATCACAGGCGAAAATTGCCCATCTTTCGCTCGATCAATCAAAGCAATAAATTGCTCAGCAGTCTTTTGAACCGTTTCATTTTCAGTTTGAAGTACTACTTCGTTCGCAATTAATGGCGAAATGCCCATGAAATTTTGGACGAATGTTTTTGAAAAAATTTCTTCAGATTGATTCAAAATCATTTCAACTTTTGCCTGATCAGTAGTAAATGGATCGAGCTTTTCTTGATTCGGTGGATAAATATAGGGCTGTCCAGGTAAAACGGTTCGATAGCGACTTTGGTTAGGGGAAATATGTTTGATGCTATCAATAATATGTCCCTTTTCTTGGTCGATCAAAATGATATTGCTATGTTTCCCCATGATCTCGATAATTAGTTTACGGCTCAGTTGATCACCGATTTCATTGACACCTCTAAATGAAATTTCAATGATTCGCTCATTTTTATATTGGACAATGTCTTCAATAAAGCTACCGATTAGATGTTTTCTTAACACCATACAGAACATTGGTGGTTGGGCTGGATTTTGTTGTTTCGTTTCTGTCAAATGAATCCGAGAATAGCTCGAATGAGCAGATAATAATAATAAGTGTTTGTTTTTTCGATTATTTCTAATTTGAAAAACTAATTCAGTACTTGTTGGCTGATATATTTTTAAAATCCGACCAGCTAATAACTGTTCGTTTAATTGTCTTGTTATCGCATTTGTAACGATTCCGTCAAATGCCATTGCCATCACCTCATTTCTCACATTATAGCATGTTTTGGGGTGGACATGCATAAGATCATACGAGCAAAACGTATTGGAGGGGTGTTATGTGAAGTGGTATGAAATGACTGTTGATGAAACACTCGCTAAACTAGGAAGTCAAGCTGAATCTGGATTATCAACTTTGACAGCAACAAAACGATTGAAGAAATTTGGAAAAAACCAACTAACTGAAGGTAAAGCACCGCTAGGATTAGCGCTATTTTTCAAACAATTTAAAGATTTTATGGTGATTGTTTTATTAATAGCGACATTTATTGCTGCATATTTAGGTGAAGTCGTTGATGCGATCGTAATAGTAATTATCGTTTTTATCAATAGTATCCTTGGCTATTCTCAAGAGCACCGGGCTGAGAAATCACTTGCTAAGCTTAAACAGATGGCCAATCCGGTTGCCCATGTCCGTCGTGACGGTGCTTGGTTAACGATCCCTTCCAGTGATGTCGTTGTTGGTGATATTGTTCGGTTAAAAAGCGGTGATCGAGTAGTTGCGGATTTAAGGATCATGACAAGTACACATTTATCAATTGAAGAGTCCGCGATGACAGGAGAAACCTTACCAATTGCAAAAACAAGTCAAGTGATTCATGGAGAACAATTAAACCTTGGTGACCAAACAAATATGGCATTTATGAGTTCGTTGGTCACATCAGGTCATGGAATTGGTGTCGTGGTAGCAACAGGGATGGAAACAATGGTTGGACAAATTGCGGATTTAATTGTCCAAGCTCCAAAACAAACCACTCCACTCGAAAAGCGTCTTCAGAACTTAGGGAAAGTGCTGATTTTTGTTTCAATCATGCTGACGTCTTTAGTCGTTGGTGCTGGGATCTGGCAAGGACAACCCGTGTATCAAATGTTTCTGTCGGGTATTTCATTAGCTGTTGCGGTTATCCCTGAGGGCTTACCAGCAATTGTTACAGTTGTGTTATCACTCGGTGTGCAAAGGATGATTAAGAAAAAAGCGATTGTCCGGAAATTAAGTGCGGTTGAAACTTTAGGAAGCACGTCCGTGATTTGTTCGGATAAAACAGGGACGCTAACTGAGAACAGAATGACGGTTGTTGAACTCTATTTAAATGGGCGGTTATTTAATGTGGGTGGTGGCTATCGTTTAACTGGAGATATCACTGCAACAAGTAATCAAGCCGAAGAAAAAATGTTAGCACGTTTTTTGCAATATGGCTCAATCTGTGGAGCAGCTGAATTTGTCAATCATAATGGGGAGTCAGTAATCCAAGGAGATCCAACCGATGTTGCGATTATGATGGCTGCAGCAAAGAAATCTTTACAACTAACAGAGAACTTACAAATAAAAAAAATCACTGAATTTCCTTTTGATTCAACCCGAAAAAGAATGTCTGTTGTGATTAAAGATCATCAACAGCATTATGCAATTGTAAAGGGAGCGCCAGATATCTTATTAAAACGTGCTGACCGAATTGAGGAAAATGGAAGAATCATTAGACTTGATCAACAGCAGCGTAAAAAAATTGAACTGATGATTAATCAGATGGCTAGTAAAGCTTATCGGACGATTGCACTTTGTATTAACCCACTTCAACACCCGAATCGAGTTAAAGCAGAAGATGTCGAAACAGGATTAGTCTTTATTGGCTTGTTTGCGATGATTGATCCACCAAGACCTGAAGCGAAACAAGCGATCAAACAGTGTAAGATAGCTGGGATAAAGACGGTTATGATTACTGGTGATCATGCTGGAACGGCACGTGCGATCGCAACAGAATTAGAAATACTCCCCAATCAAGGGCAGGTCATTACTGGTAGTCAATTAGAGCAAATGACCGATCAACAGTTAATCGAACAAGTTGAACAAACCTATGTTTTTGCTCGTGTGACGCCGAAAGATAAATTACGGATTGTCCAAGCTTTGCAAGCAAATGGACATGTTGTTGCGATGACGGGTGATGGAGTTAACGATGCTCCTGCATTAAAAACAAGTGATATCGGTGTCAGTATGGGACGGACAGGGACGGATGTTGCTAAAGAGGCATCTGATTTAATCTTATTAGATGATAATTTTGCGACTGTGGTCAGTGCTGTCGAAGAAGGTCGGCATATTTATGAAAATATTCGCAAGTTTATTCGCTATTTACTCGCATCAAATGTTGGTGAAATTTTAGTGATGTTGTTTGCAATGGTACTAGGTTTTCCACTGCCATTGTTACCTGTGCAAATTTTATGGATTAATCTAGTTACGGACGGTTTACCAGCATTAGCGCTTGGGATGGATGGGGCAGAAAATAATTTAATGGAACAGCCACCTCGACCAATAAAGGAAGGGATTTTTGCGCGTGGACTTGGCTTTAAAATCATTTCAAGGGGCTTTTTAATTGGGATTGTCAGTTTCATCGCTTTTCTGCTTGCATATCAAAATGGGGCACAATCAATTCAATATGCTCGGACGATTGCATTTATCACGTTAGTGACGGCGCAATTAATTCATGTTTTTGATTGTCGAAATGAGCGATCCATTTTTGATCGTCATCCATTTGGTAATCGCTATTTAATTGTCGCTGTTTTATCTTCGTTTGCTTTAATGATACCAGTCACTTATGTTGCCACATTTCAGGCGATTTTTCAGACAGTTGCCTTGTCTTTAAGAGATTGGTTGACAATTATATTGCTAAGTTCGATTCCGACGATTGTCTTTGGTTTTACAAAGCGCTAAACGATTGTGTATACTAGTAATAGCGAGGATAGTTGCTAACTATCCTTTTTTAAGTCATCTCTTAATAATTGATATTTAAAAATGAGGATGTGGAAAAATGGTCTATAGTATGACGGGGTATGGTCAGACTGAAAAGTGGTATGGTGAGACGAAAATTCAGCTCGAAATAAAAACAGTTAATCATCGCTTTTTAGATTTGTCTTTAAAGATGCCGCAAATGCTTAATCCTTACGAAGACCAAATCAAATCCGTGCTTCGTTCATTTTTTATACGAGGACGAATTGAGTTATTTTTAACGATTGAAGGGAATGACTTTAATCAACAAACAATTACAGTCAATTGGCCACTGCTCGAGCAATATCAACACGCTTTAACCGCGATTCAAACAACTTATCCAAAGACAGCAAATCAGTTGATTCGAGGCTTGCCCGAATTCACCGATGTTCTTCAAGTGATCGAAAAAACAGATCAGGATGACTCTTTTTATGAACAAATCATTGAGATGCTTAAGACAACCTGTCAATCGGTTCAATCAATGCGCTTGGCAGAGGGTGAGAAATTAGCTCAAGATATTAGTCAACGTGTGGAGAAGATTGATCAATTAGTTAAACAATTAACTGATCAACGAGATGTCGCAAAAGACCAGCATTACGCCAGAATGGTCACTCGACTTAATGAGCTATTGGCGAAAAATAACTTGACGCAGGATGAACGTTTTTACCGTGAACTAGCGATTTTAGCGGAAAAGGGAGATATTTCTGAAGAATTGACTCGTATCAATAGCCATTTGATTCAAATCAAGCTATTATTAGAGCAATCAGGAGAAGTTGGCCGGAAGATGGATTTTATTACTCAAGAATTAATTCGAGAAGCAAATACAATTAGCTCCAAAGCAAATGATCCACTCATTAGCGGATATGTGATCGAATTGAAGTCAACAGTAGAAAAAATTAAAGAACAAGTTCAAAATATCGAATAAACGTTTAAAAATCTGCTTGTTTATACTATAATAAGAAAAATGAGATAAAACTGCGAGATGTTACATAAACAGAACAAAACTGATCTTAACCGAGGGGGAAGCTCAATTGAATTTAAAATTAATCAATGTCGGTTTCGGTAATGTTGTATCTGCAAGTCGGATTATTACGATTGTTTCACCAGAATCCGCACCGATTAAACGAATTATCTCAGTAGCAAGAGACAACAATAAACTCATTGATGCGACATACGGTAGACGAACACGTGCAGTTATCTTAACTGATAGCGATCACATTATTTTATCTGCAGTTCAACCAGAAACAGTTGGGCAACGCGTCTTAACATATGAAGAAGAACTGTACGATTAAAGAGGCTAACTAAGGATTATAGGATGTAGGAGGATATGTGCGTTGATTGAACAGAAAGGAATTTTATTTATTTTGTCAGGGCCTTCGGGTGTTGGCAAAGGAACTGTTAGAAAAGTACTATTTGAAAAAGATACGAGTTTACAGTATTCAATTTCGATGACAACCCGAGATAAGCGATCAGGTGAACAAGAAGGCGTTGATTATTTTTATCGCTCAAAGGAAGAGTTTGAGGAAATGATTAAAAATAAGCAATTGATAGAACATGCTAAGTATGTTAATAATTATTATGGCACACCTCGTCAATACGTAGAAGAGACGCTTGAGAAAGGGCAGGATGTTTTTTTAGAAATTGAAGTTCAAGGTGCGCTACAAGTTAGAGAAAACTTCCCTGAAGGTGTCTTTATCTTCTTATGTCCACCGAGCTTAGATGAACTTAAGAACCGGATTATTAATCGTGGGACTGAAACAGAAAAATCGGTAATGAATCGTTTAAGAGCAGCGAAAGATGAAATTGAACTGATGGATGCATATGATTATGTTGTTGTGAACGATTATATCGATCAAGCTGTTGACAAAATTCAAGCCATCGTTGAAAGTGAGCATTGCAAGCGTGAGCGAGTGGCAAGTCAGTATAAAAAATTGTTGGAGGTGACCCAAGTATAATGTTAGAACCATCAATTGATCAACTACAAACAAAAATTAATTCTAAATATACATTAGTGACGCTATCGGCAAAAAGAGCGCGTCAATTAAAAGACCACAATATTTTACAAATTGAAGAACCAAAATCAAAAAAACCAGTTGGAATTGCACTAGAAGAAATCTACGCAGACAAATTAACATACACTCCAGCTGAAGAAAAATAAGAGACAGTGAGAGACTCGTCTAAAAATGAACCCCTCGTTTGCCATTTGACAGACGAGGGGTATATTTATCTTTTTTATTAAAACTTCACCAACCGATTTAGAGTACAGTAAATCAGATATTAATTCTAGCAAAGGATGCGATTAGATGTTAGCAAATAAAAAAATTGTTCTTGGTGTAACGGGTGGTATTGCCGCTTATAAAGCGATTGCTTTAACGAGTAAATTATCGCAAGCAGGAGCAACTGTTCAGGTAATTCTAACTGAAGGTGCTCAAAAATTTGTTACACCATTATCATTTCAAGCGATTTCAAGACAACCCGTTTATCTTGACACTTTTGATGAACTTGATGCGGGAAAAATACAACACATTGATTTAGCAGATTGGGCTGATTTATTTATTGTTGCACCAGCGACAGCTAATCTAATCGGCAAATATGCAAATGGCATTGCCGATGATATGCTATCAACGACATTACTAGCTACGACAGCACCTGTCTATATTGCACCGGCTATGAATGTTGACATGTATCAACACCCTGCTGTTCAGGATAATCTTGCGCTTTTAGCTAAAAGAGGCACACATTTTATTGATCCAAATGAAGGTTATTTAGCATGTGGCTATACTGGTAAAGGTAGACTTGCTGAACCTGAGGAAATCGTTGCTTACTTACAAAGGGCATTATCAACTAAGCGACCACTAGCGGGGAAAAAACTCTTAGTAACTGCTGGACCCACTCAAGAACAAATTGATCCAGTCAGATATTTAACGAACTATTCGTCTGGCAAAATGGGCTTTTCAATTGCTGAGGCTGGGGCGCAAATGGGAGCAGAGGTTACCTTAGTAGCTGGTCCAGTCAATTTACCGACACCAAAAGGCGTCAATCGAATTGATGTCGTGTCAACAGACGATATGTACCAAGCGGTCATTAAGCATTATTCAGATCAGGATATTGTGATCAAGTCTGCAGCAGTTTCGGATTATCGCCCAGCAAAGCAAGCAAATGAAAAAATCAAAAAACAGTCCGAACAAATGGCGATCGAATTAGAACGGACACAGGACATATTAAAAACTTTAGGTGAGCAAAAAACAACACAATTTTTAGTTGGTTTTGCAGCTGAAACAACAAATGTTGAAAATTACGGCAAACAGAAGTTGATTGACAAAAACTTAAATGCGATTGTAATTAATGATGTGTCAAAAGCAGGGATTGGCTTTGGCTCTGACGATAATGAAGTATTGATCTTGGTCAATGATGGGACTGAAATAAAAATTGATCAGACAAGTAAACTCGCGATTGCCAATCAGCTATTAACTGAAATTTCACGGCGTTTAGAGGACAAAGAGCAGTGAACATTGCTAAAGTAGTCGTTGATGTACCCGCTTCACAAATCAATCGAGTTTTTGATTATTTAATTCCCGACCATTTGACAGATACGATCGAAGTTGGCATGCGTGTGATCGTGCCGTTTGGTCCGCGAACAATTATGGGGTACGTCTTAGCATTAACTGATCATTCCGAGGTCGAGGGGTTAAAACCAATCAAGAGCTTGATGGATATTGTCCCGATTTTAACAGAAGAATTAATTGAAGTTGGTAAATGGCTTGCTAACCATACGATGAGCTTTTACATTTCAACATTCCAAGCGATGTTACCCCAAGCATTAAAGGCAGATTACCATAAGTTGATTCATCGCCTGACAATCGACCAATTGCCTGAATCACTCGAACGTGCTTTTGCCGGTCGAGATTACCTTGATTTTGATGAATTAGAAGCAAGTGACGTTCCATTATCACAGTTCAAACAATCACTTGATGATGGTGACCTAGAAGTTATTTATCAAGTCAAACGGAAAGACAATATTAAGAAACAAACATTTGTTAAAAAAATTAGCTCAACTGCTCAATTAGATGAGTATACAGCTCATTTAACAAATCAAGCAAAAAAGCAAAAACTAATGGTTGAGTTTTTAGTTGATTTAAATGAACCGATTTTACTAAAAACATTTCTAACAAAAATGAAAACAACGCGACAAACAATTAAGCCGTTAATTGATCATAATTTAATTACTCTTATCGAAGAAGAAGTTTACCGTGAACCGTATGATGACCAAGCGATTGATAGAACGGCTCCACTTAAATTAAAAGACCAACAAGCAGAGGCTCTAACCGCAATTAATCAATCGTTTGATCAACAAAAAGATGATGTTTTTGTTCTGCATGGGGTAACTGGTAGTGGAAAGACCGAGGTTTATTTGCAAGCTATTGCTCACGTAATGAATGAGGGCAAAGAGGCAATCGTACTTGTTCCAGAAATCTCATTGACTCCGCAAATGGTTAACCGATTTAAAGGACGATTTGGTTCAGATGTTGCCGTGATGCACAGTGCATTATCAAAGGGAGAACGGTTTGATGAATGGCGTAAAGTTCAGCGTAAAGAAGTGAAGGTCGTTGTCGGTGCACGTTCAGCTGTATTTGCACCATTTGAGAATCTTGGTCTAATTATTATTGATGAAGAACATGAAGCAAGTTATAAACAAGAAGATCACCCACGTTACCATGCTAAAGATGTTGCGATACAAAGAGCGAAGCATCATAAGTGTCCGGTTATTTTAGGTAGTGCGACACCTACTTTAGAAACGTATGCACGTGCCAAAAAAGGTGTCTATCAATTATTAGAGATGCCAGATCGAAGTAACTTAAGTGAGATGCCTGAAATTGATCTCGTCGATATGCGTGATGAACTTCATGCAGGCAATCGGACGATGTTTTCACGAAAATTAATTGAGGCAATTAAAATCCGTTTAGAAAAACAAGAGCAAATTGTTTTATTTTTAAATCGTCGAGGATATTCAACATTTGTTATGTGTCGTGACTGTGGTGATGTGATTGAATGTCCGGATTGTGACATATCGCTCACTTACCATCGAAAGCAGAATCGCTTGAAATGTCATTATTGTGATTACCATGAAGCGGTTCCGAACAAGTGCCCGAGCTGTGAGAGTGAGACGATTCGTTATTTTGGTACGGGTACACAAAAGGTTGAAGAATCTCTGAGTCAACTGATCCCCGAAGCGCGAATCATTCGAATGGATGTTGATACAACTCAAAGAAAGGGCTCACACGAACGGCTTTTGAAGCAATTTGCTAAGAAACAAGCAGATATATTATTAGGGACGCAGATGATCGCGAAGGGTTTAGACTTCCCTGATGTTACATTAGTCGGTGTTCTGGCTGCTGATAGTCTATTTAATTTACCAGATTTCAGGGCGGCTGAACGAACATTCCAATTGATCACTCAAGTGAGTGGACGGGCTGGACGCCACCATCTCACTGGAGAAGTGATTGTCCAGTCATATACACCAGATCATTATAGTATTGATTATGCTAGAAACTATGATTATCAAGGATTTTTCGCTAAAGAAATGGCTTTACGAAAAGCGTTTCAATACCCGCCATATTATTATTTAACGCTAATCACTGTTTCACATCCAAATCCAAATCGTGCCCAAGAAGTCACTCGTGTGATTAGTCAGCTATTAAATAAACATTTATCAAATGAAACAAAAATTCTTGGACCGACACCTTCGCCAATTGAACGGATTAAGAATCGCTATCGATTTCAATGCATGATAAAATATAAATATGAACCGAATCAACACAATGTGCTCGCAAGAATTTTGCAATATTATGAGGATATGATGCGTAAGGAAGATTTATTAATTCAGATTGATCTGCAACCGTATCAATTAATGTAGAAAGAGGTTTTTTGATGAAGAAAATTGTGTTTATGGGGACACCTGATTTTTCTGTTCCCATCTTAGAGAAGATAATTAGCGAAGGCTATCAGGTCGTTTTAGTTGTTACTCAGCCGGATCGACCGAAGGGGAGAAAGCGTGTTTTATCAGCACCACCAGTGAAAGAAACAGCAATTAAACATAATATTCCTGTTTATCAACCGGAAAAAATCCGTGATTCATATCAGGAAATACTAACATATGAACCAGATCTAATTGTAACAGCGGCTTTTGGTCAGATTTTGCCGAATGAGTTGTTAGAGGCGCCTAAATATGGTTGTATTAATGTTCATGCATCGTTATTGCCTGAATTAAGAGGGGGCGCTCCAATTCACTATGCAATTATGCAGGGGAAAAAGGAAACGGGTATTTCAATTATGTATATGGTTGAAGCTTTAGATGCGGGGGCAGTGTTATCACAAGTGACGGTGCCGATCGATGAGGCAGACCATGTTGGTAGCTTGCATGATAAGCTCTCAGAAGCTGGATCAGATTTGTTAATTGAGACATTGCCTCAGCTATTTGCTCAGACGATTACCGCTGAAGAGCAGGATGATCAAAAAGCAACCTATGCACCAAATATTAAGCGTGAAGAGGAGATGCTTGATTGGACAAGGACAGCTCAAGAGCTTTACAATCATGTGCGCGGACTCCATCCTTGGCCAGTTGCAAGCACAACAATTGAAGGAAAGAACTTAAAAGTTTGGTGGGCTGAACGTGGACAAGCAACTGCGTCTGAGGCGGTTCAGCCTGGTGAAATTGTTGAACTCACTCACGACTCGATCAATGTCGCTTGTGGAGATGGCAATGTATTAAAATTTACCGATATTCAACTTGCCGGCAATAAACGGATGCTTGTGAGAGATTTTTTAAATGGAAATCCAGATGTATTTAAAGTCGGCCAAAGATTGGGGTTAACAAATGAATAAATATCAATTACGTACAAAAACATTAGAAGTTTTAGTTCAGGTGGGTGACAGCGGTGGGTTTAGTCACCTTCTCGTCGATCAGACGATTGAGAAGATGAACTGGTCGAGAAAAGATCAAGCATTATTTACCGAACTTATTTACGGTACACTGCAGCGTAAGCTTACGTTAGATTATTTTTTAAATCATTTTATCAAACAACCTAAAAAAGTTGAGCAGTGGGTAAAATGGTTATTATACGTATCATTTTATCAAATGCATTACTTAGATAAAGTACCCGATCATGCAATTATTCATGAGGCTGTCGAAATTGCAAAGCAAAAAGGACATCAAGGGATTGGGAAGTTTGTTAATGGGATCTTGAGAGAAGCACAACGTCAAGGCTTCCCATCGTTTGAGCAAATTGAGGATCCGATTGAGCGGCTTGCCATCGAGACGAGCCACCCAAGCTGGCTCGTTGAACGTTGGATTGATTCATATGGCGAAGACCAAGCACGAGCGATTTGTTTTGCTAATTTGGAGACAAAGCCAATCAGTGTACGAATCAATCCACTCAAACTGACGAGAGAGGAAGCCATTGAACAATTAACAGCATCGGGATACCAGGTTGAGCAATCACAGTTTTCAGAGCAAGGTTTAATTATTGAAAAAGGTAATATCCTTGATCACGACTTGTTTAAGACGGGTGCACTGACAATTCAGGATCAAAGTTCAATGCTCGTCGTCGAGATGATGGGTATCCAGCCAGAACAACTCGTCTTAGATGCGTGTAGTGCTCCTGGAGGTAAGGCGACACATATTGGTGAAAAGCTAAATAATACAGGTCACGTCCATGCTTATGATCTTCATGATAAGAAAGTGAAACTCGTGAAAAAGAAAGCCGAACAACTTGGCTTAATTAATTTACGGACAGCAGCTCTTGATGGCCGAAACTTGAATCAAAAATATGAACGAGAAACTTTCGATCGAATCTTAATTGATGCACCTTGTTCTGGTTTTGGTGTCATTCGTGGTAAGCCGGATATTAAATATTCAAAAACTGCTGATGATGTCGATCAATTAGCTCATGTTCAATATGAGTTATTAGAAAAAATTGCCCCATTACTTAAAAAGAGTGGTAAACTTTTATATAGTACGTGTACAGTTGATCCAACAGAGAATGAAGTTGTCGTAACGGAATTTTTAATTAACAACCAAAAATATGAAGTTGACCCTGATTTCTTTCAAGAACTACCAGAGTTTTTAAATAAAGAAATTGAGTACTTGCAGGTTGGCATTCAAATTTTCCCAGATGAATTTAATTCTGATGGATTCTTCCTGACTCGATTAAGAAGAAAATCAGACGAGGAATAGTTTTGTTGGATGAATTAACTTTAGATCATGCGAAGAGGTGAGTCATCATATGAAACAGTTTTTTATAACCGATTGTGGCAAAGTACGCAAGCAAAATGAGGATGCTGTCGGCTTGTTTGAAAATCGAGCCAATCAAACCTTAGCAGTTGTCGCAGACGGGATGGGCGGCCACAAAGCTGGTGATGTGGCGAGTGAAATTGCTCGTTCATATTTTTCTGATCAATGGCAAGCAACAGATAAATTAACATCAGCTGAAGAGGCAGAAGAATGGTTAGATGATCGAATTCGTCTAGCTAACCAAAAAGTTTATCGCTATGCGAAAGAGAATCCTGACTGTCAAGGAATGGGGACAACTGTCATTGCTGCGATCTTTTTAGAAGACGAGATTTCAATTGCACACATCGGGGATAGTCGCTGTTATTTACTTACTGATGAATTGAAACAAGTAACTGAAGACCATTCACTTGTGAATGAATTGGTTCGCGCAGGTGAAATTACTAAAAAGGAAGCAATCGTTCATCCACGAAAAAATGTTTTGATGAAGGCGCTAGGTACAGACAATTCAATTGCGCCAGATGTGTTTACAATTGAGTGGCAAGAAGGGAATCGCTTTTTGATCTGTAGTGATGGTTTATCTGATAAATTATCAAACAATGAGTTATTTAACTTTTTAACAGAAGATTTAACGGTTGAAGAGATTGCTGGAAATTTAGTTGATCGAGCAAATGAACTCGGTGGCGAAGATAATATAACGGTTGTACTAGTTGAGTATATTAAAAGAGAGGCGGGTGATTCCTCTTGTTAGAAGGACGTCTGTTAAATGAAAGATATGTCGTAAAAAAATTAATTGGCGGCGGTGGGATGGCGAATGTTTATCTTGGGTTTGATAACATTCTTGAACGCGAAGTCGCAATTAAAGTCTTAAGACTTGAATATTCAAATGATGATGAGTTTATTACTCGTTTTCATCGTGAAGCACAGTCAGCTACGAGTTTGTCACATCCAAACATTGTTAATATTTATGATGTTGGTGAAGAAGATGATATTTATTATATGGTGATGGAGTATGTCGATGGGCTGACGTTGAAAGAATATATTCAACGTTTTGGTCCGATTTCAATCGATGATGCAGTTGATATTATGATGCAAATCACGTCGGCGATTGAACATGCGCATGAAAACCATATCGTCCATCGAGATATCAAACCACAAAATATTTTAATTAATGCTGACCGGACAGTAAAGGTAACAGATTTTGGCATCGCCTTAGCCTTAACGGCAACATCACTCACGCAAACCAACTCAGTTTTAGGGTCTGTACACTATTTATCACCAGAACAAGCACGTGGTGGCACAGCGAATCGAAAGTCTGATATTTATTCATTAGGTATCGTGATGTATGAATTATTGACGGGTCGGATTCCTTTTACGGGTCAATCAGCCGTATCGATTGCTCTAAAACATTTAGAATCACCACTACCATCAATGCGAGAGTGGGATCCATTAATTCCACAAAGCTTAGAAAATATTGTTTTAAAAGCAACAACTAAAGATCCGTTCCAGCGCTATCAACGAGTAACCGATTTTGAAAAAGACCTTGAGACAGCGTTAGATCCAGATCGAGTCAATGAGCAACCATTTATTCCACCAAGTGAACCAGGTGATCAGACGAAAGCAATCCCGATAATAATGGATAGTCAATTAACAAATGAACAAACAATCGTCAATCAGCAAATGAGTCAAGATACGACTCGTCCGATAGGCGTGAAAGATTCTCAAACAAAACAACCCCGACCTAAAAAGAAAAAAATGTCGAAAAAGAAGAAAGTAGCCATTTGGTTATCGAGTATCTTTATTGTTATTGTTGGTGCAATCTTAGTTGCCTTATTTGTTCTGCCTGCCCTAACACAACCGGATGATGTCGAACTTGAGGACTTCACAGAAATGCATGTTGATGATGTAATTGAACGACTTGAGGAATTAAATCTTGACTATGAAATTGAAGAAATATTTTCAGAAGATGTTGAGGCAGAGCATGTTGAGAGTACGGATCCAGAAGCAGGATCAATCGTGAAGGAAGGTACAGTTATTACACTTTTCGTCAGTCAAGGGATTGAACCGGTTCCACTTTCAGACTATGTTGGTCAATCATACAGTCAAGTTGAGCGATTATTGATCCAAAAAGGGTTTGCTCCTGAAAACATTCAACGCGTTGATTCATACTCGTCTGAATTTACAGAAGGTCAGATTATAAGTCAGCAGCCGGAAGCAGGTAGTCAAGTTAATCCTACTGATACTGTGATTGTCTTTGAAGTGAGCATTGGCGAACGAAAAGTCGTACTTGAGGATCTTGAGGATATGACGATTCAAGCGGCTACACAGTACTTAGAAGATCGTGGTTTAATAGCTAATGTAACTGAAGAGCATTCAAGTACGTATAGTGAGGGGCGCGTGATTCGTCATTCACCACAGGCAGGCGAGGAACTTGAGTCGGGTTCAATTGTTAATCTGATCGTTTCATTAGGAGAAGAAGAGCTTTCACCTGTTACACATACATTAAAGGTTACGGTTCCATACACAGGGGATGCAAATCTACCAGAACCTGACGAAGGTGAAGATGATGAAGGTGAAGCACCTGCTCCAGTTAGTCAACAGGTCCGAATTTATATTTCTGATATGAACAATGAATTGACTGATCTTTATGAACAAAGCTCAATTAATAGTGATACTGAATTTACGATTCGACTTGTGATAGCACCAAATTCAACAGCAACATATAAAATTGAACGAGATGACCAAGTGATTGTCCAAAAAACGATTGCTTATGATGAAGTGGATGGAGGCTGATGAATGAGAAAAGGTCAAATTATTAAAGCGTTAAGTGGATTTTACTATGTACTAAGTGATGATGTTATCTATCAATGTCGAGCGAGAGGGTTATTTAGAAATACGAAACAAACTCCTCTCGTCGGAGACTATGTGAAGTTTGAAGCGGATAATTTAACTGATGGTTACGTAACCGAACTATTACCACGTAAAAATGAATTAGTCCGCCCGCCAGTTGCTAATATTGATCAAGCATTGGTCGCTGTATCAGCTAAAAATCCTTTATTTAGTCCAAAGTTACTTGATCGATTTTTAGTGCTTACTGAGTTCAATCGAATTGAAGCAATTATCTTAGTGACGAAAATGGATTTAGTCAATGATGAGGAAAAAATCCCACTTATGCAATATATTGCGGACTATCAGAAAATAGGTTATCAAGTTGTGGAAATTTCAACTGAGTGGTCAGTTGATCAAACTTCTTTTACTAATTTGCTAAAGGACAAATCAACGGTAATTGCTGGTCAATCTGGTGTTGGGAAATCTTCATTTTTAAATTTATTAAATCCCGAACTTTCGATCGAAACAGCCGAAATTTCAAAACACCTGGGTCGAGGTAAACATACAACAAGGCATACAGAGTTAATTGAAGTATTTGGTGGCATGATTGCTGACACACCGGGATTTAGCTCACTAGACTTTGAACAAATTGAATTAGAACAATTGCCATTTTGCTTCCGAGATTTTGAGCAATATCGAGATAATTGTAAATTTAGAGGTTGTATGCACGTTAACGAACCAAATTGTGCAGTTAAAGCAGCGATAGCAGATCGTGAAATCACGCAATATCGATACGAGCATTATTTAGAGTTTTATCAAGAAATTAAATCAAGAAAGCCGAGGTATTAATATGAAAAAAATTGCTCCTTCTATTTTATCAGCAGATTTTTCAAAACTAGCAGACGAAATTAAAGAGGTAGAAGAGGCTGGTGCTGACTACATTCACATTGATGTGATGGATGGTCACTTTGTACCGAACATCACGATTGGTCCTTTAGTTGTCAATGCTATTCGGCCAACGACAGATTTAATCCTTGATGTTCATTTAATGATTGAAAATCCAGATCAATACATTCCTGCCTTTGCTTTAGCAGGAGCGGACATCATTTCAGTTCATGCAGAGGCATGCACTCATCTGCATCGGACAATCACGTCTATTAAAGAGCACGGTAAAAAAGCTGGTGTCGTTATCAACCCAGCCACACCTGTGGAAATGATTAAACCGATTTTACCAGAGATTGATCTCTTATTGTTCATGACTGTTAATCCTGGATTTGGTGGACAATCATTTATTCCTGCTGTTTTAGAAAAAATAAAACTTGCTGACAAGTGGCGAAAAGAATTAAAGCTAGACATTGAATTTGAAGTTGACGGTGGAATTAATTCAGATACAGCTGAACAATGTGCGAAAGCAGGTGTTGATGTATTTGTTGCCGGGAATGCAATCTTTGGTCAAACAAATCGAAAACAAGCAATGGATGTCATTAGAGAGGCCATTAATGGGGCAGACAAATAAGCAGTTAAAAAGAATTGGGATTGTTGCAGGAGGTCCGATTGAACGACTTGTTAACTTAGCTGATTATGAAATCGACTATTGGATCGGCTGTGATCGTGGTGCACTTTATTTGTTAAACAATAACATTAATCCTAATTTAGCAATCGGCGATTTTGATTCAGTTGATGAAGAGGAATTTAAAGTGATTAAGTCAGCAACAGAAAACATTCAAATTCACCCGGTTGAAAAAGATTTAACCGATCTAGAACTGGCAATCAATGCAGCATTAGAGCTGAATGCTGAAAACTTATTTTTATTTGGTGTGACGGGTGGACGAAAAGACCACGAATTAAATTCAATTTTTTTACTTGAACGTCTAATTGATTTGGATCTAAAGGTTAAAATTGTTGACCAACAGAATATGATTTCTATGTATCACCCTGGTCAATATCAAATCATTCACTCAGAGCTCTACCCTAAAGTTTCATTTATACCATTAACGAAACAAGTTTCGGGATTAAGTTTAATGCATTTTTATTACCCTTTAACGAATCAAACCATTAATCGTGGTGAATCGCTAACAATATCGAATCACTTGATTGATCAAACGGGTCATTTTTCATTTGACTCGGGCATATTAATAGTGATAAAGAGTAGTGAACAATCTGACTAATTATTTTGTTCGCTGTCCTGTTAGATATCGTTAGGAGGGGTTCTCATGCGTTTTTATACGATAAAACTCCCTAAGTTTCTTGGAGGTATTGTCCGTTTCTTCGTCAATCTCTGGCAAGGTAAAGAGCAAGATTAGAAATAATAGCGGTAAAAGCAAATGAACTTGAACTGTACACCAATTGTTAACAATAACTAACAATTGGACGTACAGTTTTTTTGTTGTTTAGGAAATTATAAAATCCGTTCGTTTTGGATTACTTTGTGCTTCTCATATGTCTAAGGACCTTTACGAGTAATGTCTGGCACTTTGCCGCTTTTCATTGTATATCAAAGGTATTTTAAGTGAGATACCTGATGATAAGCTCCTATTCGTTAGACATTGGATCGATTCAGGGGTTGATCTCTGACGATTAGGCTCTATTCGTTAGATATCGGCTTGATTCAGAGGTTGATTTCTGACGATTAGGCCTTATTCGTTAGATATCGGCTTGATTCAGAGGTAGATTTCTGACGATTAGGCCTTATTCGTTAGATATCGGCTTGATTCAGAGGTTGATTTCTGATGATTAGGCCTTATTCGTTAGATATCGGCTTGATTCAGAGGTAGATTTCTGACGATTAGGCCTTATTCGTTAGATATCGGCTTGATTCAGAGGTTGATTTCTGACGATTAGGCCTTATTCGTTAGATATCGGCTTGATTCAGAGGTTGATTTCTGATGATTAGCCTCTATTCGTTAGATATCGGCTTGATTCAGAGGTTGATTTCTGATGATTAGCCTCTATTCGTTAGATATCGGCTTGATTCAGAGGTTGATTTCTGACGATTAGGCCTTATTCGTTAGATATCGGCTTGATTCAGAGGTTGATTTCTGATGATTAGCCTCTATTCGTTAGATATCGACTTGATTCAGAGGTTGATTTCTGACGATTAGGCCTTATTCGTTAGATATCGTTACGATTTTGAGGGGATCTCTGATGACTTTCCAGCGATACAGGGTACGATTAGCTCTATTTGTTACATCTACCGCAATTTTTTATTTATTATCTAAACTTTGCAGTGATATTTTTTAGCCTGTATTTAGATTATTAATGGTGGCATTGCTTTTCGGAACGAATAGATGCTCTAACTAAGAATCTGCAATTAAATTTCCCGTGTGTACAAGTAAAGTCAACGTGGACAATGAACAACTTGTCTGCCCCACCACATCACGGTTTATATGCACATTTTAGTCTGAGAAAGTTGAGTTATTATGTTTAATTTTTCAAAAAACTAATTCAGTAGAATCTCTGCTAAGTTGACTGGCATGCGATGCATTGAATCAACAAAAAAGCTCGAATTCACATATTGCTAGGTGAATTCGAGCTTTTAGGTGTTTAAGTTAAACACGTTCAACTTTACCTGATTTTAACGCACGAGCAGAAACATAAACACGTTGAGGTTTCCCGTCAACCATAATACGTACACGTTGTACATTAGCTTTCCATTTACGTTTATTTGCATTTAAAGCGTGTGAACGATTGTTACCAACACCTGTTTTTCGTCCAGTCACTACACATTTACGACTCATAGTAATCCCTCCCAAATACGACTATCTACTACACATACTTATACAATTTATCATAATTAGAACGCAAAAGCAATTATTTTTTTAGTATTGAGCTTTTTGCGATGTCCCTGTTTTAGGTTTTGTGAACAAAAAAATAAGGGAGATTCTTGTGTATAAAGTTAAGTTTTGTACTGTTTAATCAAAAAAGCATCAACTTTTAAAAAATTTCATTTGTCAAATTAAGCGAGACAAAGTTTCATTGTTCACATGTTTCATAAAACACTCAATTGGTGTTTGATAATTTAATGATTTTCTAGGAATATTGTTTCTTCTAGAAGCGACGCTTGAAATAAATGTTTGTGTCACTGAGTTAAAGTCCATTTCCTTTGGTAGTCCATCTTTTCGGAGTAGACCGTTTGAGTTTTCATTCAAAGCCCTTTGTGAAGGGGTTCCTGGATCTGCAAAATAAATATCAATATCCTGATCATTGCTGATACTTTTCCAGTTTGAAAATTCTTTTCCACAGTCAAAGATAATCGATTTAAACAAGTGTTTCGGTATGCCTAGAAACCAATCGTTTAAGGCTCTTTCAATATCACGAGCCTTTCTGCCTTTAGGCTTAATTGCTATAATACATTTGCTCATGCGTTCGACCAAAGTGATGACAGCACTCTTATGATGCCTACCAACAATGGTGTCTCCTTCTAGATGCCCAAATTCTTTTTGATAATTTGGGTGTTCTTGATTTCGGTCATCGATGCTACGCTTTAAAGCTTGCTTACCCCTTTTTTCTTGATGACCATTGGGTTTTCTTTTGCCCTTCATTGGTAGTTTGTCTTGATTGAAGACACCTTTTTCAAACAGACGATAGAGTGTTTTCATACTACAAGATATCTGCCTTTCTTCTCTACCAATGATGACATCTGGTGTCCAGCCATCATTTGTTTTCTTATTGATGTAATCCATTTCATGTTGAGAAAGTTTAATCGATTTACGTCCACATTTTTGCTTGTTTGTCTTGTAATTTAGGTAAATCTCAATTGCTGTTTTTCCATCTTTAAGCTGTCTGATTACTCGATAAATGGCTTCATGACCTCGATTAAGTTTCTCGGCGATCTGCCGACCTTTGAGACCGATTGAGAAATATTCCTCTATGAAAATAAGTTCTGTTTTGGTAAGATGGGTGTATGACATGTTTAATGCACTCTCCTTAGCTTTGGTAGGTTAAATTGAGTGTATCACAACATGTCATTTTTTTGTCTCGCTTAATTATACAATCGGCGAAATTTAAAACACGCACACGTAGAGTAGGTAATTGTAATCTATTTCAAATATAAAGACGCTATTAAAATTTACTAAACATTACAATAAGGAGAATCGTCTTTGTTGTTTTATCTGTACAGCCTAGAGATTTGTAACCGAGATCAAGGTAGTTTACCAGGAGTGATGAAAAATGTTGTTATTTTATATCTAAAATAAAACCGTAGTCTACACTACCATTCGAAACCTTTTCCTCATCTTTATTTAACCACGCTACACTATACACGTAATAATAAACACCTTTTTCATCTGGAGCAGTAAACTGGTTTTCGTTTAGTTTTACTTCTGTAAGGTCATCGCCTGGATTTTGAATGAGATATGCTTGATCCGGAGCTGGTGCGCTCTTGAATGTTAACGAGATTTCTTCGCCAAGGCTTGCTGCAATTCGTTGGCCATTTTCTAAAGGAACCATGATTTCTAAACATTCTGACTCGGAGTCGGGTAAATTCCAGCAATAAGAGCCTAACTGAGAATTAAATTCTTCACGATTGACCTCGATAGTCATCTTTGGCGGCTTATCACCAAGTAAAACAGTATTTTCATTTGTTTTATTACATCCACTTAATATGCACATTAATAATAAAACTGAACCTATAACAAATGTTTTTCTCATAATTTCCCTCCTCGAATAAATAATACTATACTTAGAATCAATTCACAATAGGGATGACTTTGTTCATTACTAAAAGTAGTTTTACAGCAAGGATTATCACTTGACACCAAAGTTGTTTTAGGCCAAAGTAATAAGGAGTAGATTAATGCAAACAATACTACAAATAAGGCTAATTTGTTAAAAACCTTTTATATTTACGAAAAGTATTGTAAAATGTTTAGAGATTAATTATTGTTAGTGTTAGATTAGCTCTAGAATCAGTTTGTAATTTATCGAGGAGGATATAAAAATGGCAATTGAGCTGACGACTAAAGATGGTCGGGTAACGATTACGAATGAAGTTATTGCAACTGTTGCAGGTGGTGCAGCAATTGAGTGCTATGGAATTATTGGTATGGCTTCAAAAAATCAAATAAAAGATGGCATTTCTGAAATACTTCGTCGGGAAAACTTTTCAAAAGGTGTCGTTGTTCAGCAAGAAAATAATCAAATAACAATTGATATGTATATTATCGTGAGCTACGGAACGAAAATCTCCGAGATTGCGCATAATGTTCAATCACAAGTTAAATATAACTTAGACAAAACACTAGGATTAGCTATTGATGCAGTTAATATTTATATTCAAGGCGTCCGCGTCCAAAATGACAATTAAGAATTAAAGATCAATTACAGGTCTTTTTCGTGAGGAATAAGGGAGGAAGCAGTTGTGGGATTAACAAAAATAGAAGGTGCAAAACTAGCTGAAATGGTTTTACTAGGCGCGAGTCACCTATCTAATAATGCAGATATGATTGATGCATTAAATGTGTTTCCGGTCCCCGATGGAGATACGGGTACCAATATGAATTTATCGATGACATCAGGAGCTAATGAAGTTAAGAAAGTATCAAGTGGCACTGTTTCAGAAGTAGCTAATGCCTTAGCAAAAGGTCTATTGATGGGAGCGAGAGGTAATTCAGGTGTGATTCTTTCACAATTATTTCGTGGTTTTTCAAAAGGTGTAGAGACGCTTGATGAATTAACTTCAGAAACGATGGCAAAAGGATTACAAAGTGGTGTTCGAACTGCATATAAGGCTGTGATTAAACCAGTAGAAGGTACAATTTTAACGGTTGCTAAAGATACAGCAAATGCAGCAGAGCAAATTGCACAAGAAACAGATGATCTTGTTGAATTTATGGAGCGTGTTTTAGAAGCCTCGAAGAAATCACTTGAGCATACGCCTGAACTTTTGCCTGTATTAAAAGAAGTTGGTGTAGTTGATAGTGGTGGTCAAGGTTTAGTTGTTATATATGAAGCATTTTTGGCTTCTTTAAAAGGTGAAGCTTTACCTGAGGTCGATATTGATCTCGGGTCAATGGATGATTTAGTCAATGCAGAACATCATAAATCGCATCAAGATTTTATGGATACGGCTGATATTGAATTTGGCTACTGTACAGAATTCATGGTGAAATTTGAACAAGAAAAAACAAAAGATCATCCATACAATGAAGAAGACTTTCGAAATCAATTAGGTGAATTAGGTGACTCTTTATTAGTCGTTTCTGATGAAGATTATGTACGCGTTCACGTTCACGTTGAGCATCCAGGTGAAGCAATGAATATCGCTCAACAATATGGAAGCTTTGTTCAAGTAAAAGTTGAAAACATGCGTGAACAGCACAGTGAAATCGTTGGCGATCAACCAAAGCAGACAGCAAAACCAAAAGAAGCCTACGGGATTGTTTCGGTAGCAATGGGTGCAGGGATTGAAGAGTTATTAACTAGTCTAGGTGCGACTGTTGTTTTAACTGGTGGACAAACGATGAATCCAAGTACTCAAGATATTAGTGAAGCAATTGAACAAGCAAATGCTGAAAAAGTCATTATTTTACCTAATAATAAAAATATTATTATGGCAGCAGAACAAGCTGCAGAATTATCAGAATCAGATGTGATTGTTGTTCCAACGAAAACTATTCCTCAAGGGATGAGTGCACTACTCGCATATAATCCAGATGCAAGCTTAGAAGATAACCAAAAAAATATGTCTGAAGCTTGTAACTATGTGAAAACTGGACAAATTACTTATGCAGTTAGAGATACACAAATTGATGGTTTAACAATTGAAAAGGATAATTTTATGGGGATTATTGATGGCTCAATTAAAGCGACAGATCCCGATAAAGTTACGGCTACGAAGAAGTTAATCGCTGACTTAGTTGATGAAGATGATGAAATTTTGACGATTTTACAGGGTGAAGATTCAACTGATGAAGAAGTTGAAGCATTAGTTACTTATATTGAGGAGCAATACCCAGAGCTTGAGGTTGAAACACATCAAGGAAACCAACCGATTTATTCTTTCATATTCTCGGTTGAATAAATTTTAACAAATAATCCAACAAGAGTGCTTCGGAGAACTGCTTCGAAGCACTTTTTTATT
The DNA here is from genome assembly GCF_039539605.1 of Amphibacillus indicireducens. Classification (NCBI taxonomy): domain Bacteria; kingdom Bacillati; phylum Bacillota; class Bacilli; order Caryophanales; family Bacillaceae; genus Amphibacillus; species Amphibacillus indicireducens. Next base: position 30,405 of record NZ_BAABDL010000041.1, read on the forward strand.
TACTAAAATCGATAGGATCAATCATTAAAAATGTGTATAATAAAAACAGTTGAATGAACGATTATTAGCTGAATTTATATATTTTATCTAAAGGGGTGAGGGTGATGGTACATAATCGATTAGTTAGTGAAGTAAAGGGAGTCGGACCGGCTCTAAAAGAGAAGTTTGCCGAATTAGGGATTGAGACCGTTGAAGATTTGATGACTACCTATCCTTCACGTTATGAAAACTTTGAAGTCTTACCAATTACTGAACTTGTCCATGAACAGAAAGCAACGATCGAAGGCATTGTTTTAAGTGAGCCAGTTGTATCATTTTTTGGTCGAAAAAAATCACGATTAGTTGTGCCGATTCAAGTTGATCAGGTTGTCGTTAAAGGTGTGATGTTTAACCGTGCTTTTGCGAAAAAACAGTTAGCTGTCGGTGAAAAAGTGACCGTCACTGGTAAGTGGGATCAACATCGACAACAAATCACAATCAGTCATTACAAGGTTGGTGAAAAGTCGACAGGAGAGATTGAACCAGTTTATTTGTTGCGACAAATCATCACACCATTCCAATTTAAAAAAATTATTAAACAAGCATTTGATCAATTTCGTGAGCAAATAAATGAAATTTTACCGACACGCTATCTAGAAGGTTATCAGTTAATCAATCGTGGGTTTGCAATTGAACAGATGCATTTTCCACATGATGTGGAGCATTTAAAACAAGCAAGAAGGCGATTAATTTACGATGAATTTTTAATTTTTCAGTTAAAAATGCAAGCGCTCCGAAAATTTAATCGACAGCGAACTAGCGGGAACGTTAAAACTTACTCAGAAGATCAGTTAACTGAATTTATTGCCCAACTACCATTCGAACTAACTGAAGCACAAAAACAGGCGAATCAAGAAATTTTGACAGACATTAAATCGTCATATCGAATGCATCGATTGCTTCAAGGAGATGTTGGGTCAGGAAAAACTATTGTTGCTGCGATCGCCTTATATGCAACGATACTTGCAGGTTATCAAGGGGCGATCATGGTGCCGACAGAGATTCTAGCCGAACAGCACTACCAATCTTTGACCGAGCTATTCCAAGACCGATTACGGATTGAGTTATTAACAGGTTCAGTCAAAGGAAAAGAACGTAAACAAAGATTGGCAGCGATTCAATCTGGAGAAGTTAATTTAATTGTTGGTACGCACGCTTTAATTCAAGATGACGTTTATTTTTCAAATCTTGGTCTTGTTATTGTTGATGAGCAACATCGATTTGGTGTCAATCAACGAAAGGTTTTAAGAGAAAAAGGAATCGATCCAGATGTATTATTTATGACGGCAACTCCAATCCCGAGAACACTTGCAATTACGAGCTTTGGTGATATGGATATGTCAATTATTAATCAAATGCCTGTTGGTCGTAAGGAAGTTGAGACATTTTGGGTCAAAGAAACGCTGATGCCGAGGATTATCAAGTTTATTGAAAAAGAAATAAAAAATGGTGGTCAAGCTTACGTGATTGCACCATTAATTGAAGAATCGGATAAAATAGATATTCAAAATGCGGTCGATTTGTATCATCAACTTTCATCAGCTTTTTCAATCCCGGTTGAAATTGGTCTTTTACATGGTCGGTTAACAAATGCAGAAAAAGATAAGGTAATGCAGGACTTCGCAACAAATAAAATTAATCTTCTCGTCTCAACAACTGTTGTTGAAGTTGGTGTGAACGTACCGAATGCAACAATTATGGTGATTTATGATGCTGAACGATTTGGCCTCTCCCAATTGCATCAATTAAGAGGGCGTGTTGGGCGTGGTAAGAAACAGAGTTACTGTATCTTGATTGCTGATCCAAAAGGAGAAACAGGTAAAGAGCGAATGCAGATTATGACGGAAACGACAAATGGATTTGTCTTAGCTGAACATGATTTAAAATTAAGAGGACCTGGTGAGTTTTTCGGTAAAAAGCAAAGTGGTCTTCCTGAATTTAAAATCGCCGATCCGATTCACGATTATCGAACACTTGAAACAGCACGAAAAGATGCGGTCGAAATTATTTTTAATGATTTGATTGAAAAAAATCAAGAATATCGCGAGTTGAAGGAGTATCTCAATCGGATTTTAGTTGAGTTTAATGAAGGCTTTGATTAAAAAGGGTTGCAAAAGAAATATTTTTTCGCTATATTACTATTAGTACCTAGTCTTAACATTAAATAAAGATTAGAAGTTGGGTGGTGCAAAAATGAGAGTACCAAAAAGAGTCAGACAGGAGCGTCTCAAAGAAAAAATTGATGAGACGCCATTTATAACAGATGAAGAGCTAGCTAAAGCTTTTTCTGTTAGTATCCAGACGATTCGATTAGACCGAATGGAGTTAGCCATTCCGGAACTAAGGGAACGGATTAAGTCAGTCGCAAAAGATCAATGGAATGAAACGGTTAAATCTTTGCCAATTGATGACGTGATTGGTGAGATTATCGATCTTGAACTTGATCAACGTGCGATTTCGATTTTAGATATTAAGAAAGAGCATGTTTTCACTAGAAATGATATCACTCGTGGGCACCATTTATTCGCTCAAGCGAATTCATTGGCTGTTGCGGTCATTGATGATGAACTTGCCCTGACCGAAAAAGCAGAAATCCGTTTTAAACGTCAAGTTAAACAAGGAGAGCGAGTTATTGCTAAGGCACACGTCAAGCCAGTTGAAAAACGACATCGCACACTTGTGACAGTTGATAGTTTTGTTGAACAAGAGCTTGTTTTTTCAGGCCAGTTCACGATGTATCGATCAACATAATAGAAAGAGGGTTAAAATCATGAAGATTGTTATAGATGCAATGGGTGGGGATCATGCACCTCAATCGGTTGTCGAAGGAGCAATGCTCGCGGTTGAGTCACTTGATCAAATTGAATCAATTACTTTAGTTGGTGACGAAACTAAAATTAAACCATTTTTAACAAATGATCAGAAAATATCGATTATACATACAACAGAAGTCATTACAGGTGAGGATGAACCAGTACGTGCAGTGAGACGGAAAAAGAACGCATCGCTCGTGCTGATGGCTAAAGAAGTTAAAGAAGGTCGAGCAGATGCCTGTCTCTCAGCGGGAAATACAGGTGCTTTAATGAGCGCTGGTCTTTTTCAAGTTGGACGGATTAAAGGGATTGAACGTCCAGCACTAAGTCCAACATTACCAACAATGGATGGTCAAGGATTCGTTTTTATGGATGTCGGAGCAAACGTTGATGCGAAACCTAAGCACCTCTTGCAATATGGGATTATGGGATCGATTTATAGTGAAAAAGTGAGAGGCATTAGTCAACCTCGAGTTGGATTATTAAATGTCGGTACAGAAGCGGGTAAAGGGAATGATTTAACGAGACAAGCATATGAATTATTAACAGATGCTCCAATCAATTTTATCGGCAATGTGGAGGCAAGAGACTTATTTGAAGGAGTCGCTGATGTCGTTGTAACGGATGGTTACAGTGGAAATATTGCTTTAAAAACGATTGAAGGAACCGCTGCAATGATGTTTGGCTTAATTAAGGAGACATTTATGTCATCACTGAAGACAAAATTGGCAGCTGCAGTTTTGAAAAAAGATCTTAAACAGTTAAAAAACAAACTCGACTATTCTGAGTATGGTGGGGCTGGGTTATTTGGCTTGGCAGCACCAGTTATTAAAGCACACGGTTCATCAAATGGCCGAGCAATTTATAACGCAGTTAAACAGGCCTGTCATATGGTTGAAAATAAAGTTACGGATATTATTGAAATAACAGTCAAAGAATCGAGCGAAGCAAATGGAGGACAGGAATGAAAAAATTAGCTTTTGTTTTTCCAGGCCAAGGCTCACAAAAAGTAGGCATGGGGCAGTCATTATTAGATTCAAATCCAGCCAATCAAGCTTTGTTTGATCAGGCAGACCAATTACTAGATTTTTCATTAACAAAGATGATCCAAGCAGGTCCAGAAAGTGAGTTAACGAAAACAGCTCATGCACAACCAGCACTCTTATTGATGAGCACAATGGTTTATCGTGAATTATTAAACCGTGAGATCAAACCATCTGTAGTGGCTGGACATAGTTTAGGGGAATACAGTGCGCTAGTTGCTTCGGGCGTGTTAGACTTTGAAGACGCGATTCCACTTGTTCACGAACGTGGCAAGTTAATGGAGCAAGCATACCCAGAAGGTGCTGGTGCGATGGCAGCTGTTCTTGGGTTAGATCAACAAACCATCGAACAACAGTTAGCAGATTTAGATGAAATTGTTGACCTGGCAAATATTAACTGTCCGGGTCAGATCGTTATTTCAGGTACAAAAGCAGGTATAGATCAAGCAATTCCGTTGTTAAAAAATGCTGGAGCTAAACGAGTGATTCCGCTTAATGTGAGTGGACCATTTCATTCGCGATTAATGCGAGAAGTAGCGGAAAACTTCAAAGCTGTTTTAAGTCGGGTGAGTTTTTCACAACCAACGATTCCCGTATATTCAAATGTGACAGCTAAGCAAGTTGAAAATGCAGATCAAAGTAAAGAATTACTTGTTAAACAGCTATATTCACCAGTTAGGTTCGAGGAAATTATTGAGGATTTACTTGAGCAAAATTTAGATGCGATTGTTGAAGTTGGTAATGGTAAAGTATTAGCAGGCTTAGTGAAAAAAGTATCAAGACGTGCCCAAGTTTTTTCAGTATATGATCAAGTATCACTCGATCAATTAACTGAATGGTATCGGGAGGGTGAATAAGATGGCAAATAAAGTAGCACTAGTAACGGGTGCCTCGCGTGGAATTGGGCGAGAAATTGCCCTGGAATTAGCGAGAAAAGGCCATGCAGTCGCGATTAATTATGCTGGTAACGAAGCAAAAGCAAATGAAGTCGCTGAGGCAGTTCGAGAACTTGGTCAAAAGGCACTCGTTGTAAAAGCTAATGTTGCAAATGAAACTGAAGTTAAAGAGATGGTTAAATTGGTCATTCAGGAGTTAGGTTCGCTTGATGTGCTCGTTAACAATGCAGGGATTACACGTGATAACTTGATGATGCGCATGAAAGAAACAGAGTTTGACCAAGTGATAGATACGAATTTAAAAGGTGTTTTCTTCTGTATGAAGACGGTGAGTCGCCAAATGATGAAACAACGCTCAGGTAAAATGATTAATCTTTCATCTGTTGTTGGTTTGAGTGGTAATCCGGGGCAAATTAATTATGTTGCTGCAAAATCTGGTGTCATTGGTATGACAAAAACAGCGGCTAAAGAGTTAGCATCGCGAAACATTACTGTTAATGCGGTTGCACCAGGTTTTATTGATACGGACATGACTGAGCAGTTAGGTGAGTCAATTAAAGCCGAATTATTTAAACTGATCCCATTGCAAAGGCTTGGAGCTGTCGAAGATGTTGCCAAGACAGTCGCCTTTTTAGCATCGGATGATGCGAGTTACATAACTGGTCAGACGATTCAAGTTGATGGTGGGATGGTTATGTAAAAAAATAAATCCTTTAAAGGAGGTGAAAAGAATGTCAAATACATTTGAAAGAGTTAAACAAATTGTCATTGATCGACTAGACGTTGAGGAAGACAAAGTTACTTTAGACGCTTCATTTCAAGAAGATTTAGAAGCTGATTCACTTGATGTTGTTGAACTTGTTATGGAATTAGAAGATGAGTTCGATATGGAGATTGCTGATGAAGAAGCTGAAAAAATTGAAACAGTAGGCGATGCTGTTGAATACATAGACAGCCAGTCGTAAAAAATACTAACAAGGTCTCGTTAATTTTTAACGAGACCTTTGCATTATTTAAAAAGACAAGCTAAAATATATTAAAGTGAATAGGAGGTATTTTATGCAATGAATTTCACTGCATTGGAAAAAGAGTTAGCGATTACATTTAAAAATCAAAACCTATTAATTCAGGCCTTTACACATTCCTCATATGTGAATGAGAATAGAAATAAAATTCATCGGGATAACGAACGTTTAGAGTTTTTAGGTGATGCGGTATTAGAATTAGGTATTTCTCAATACTTATATCGAACGTACCCGAATAAGCCTGAAGGAGAGTTAACGAAGTTGCGCGCGATGATTGTCTGCGAACCAGCCTTAGTTAAGTTTGCACTAAATCTTAATTTTGATCGATATGTATTACTAGGAAAAGGTGAGGAACGTACAGGTGGAAGAAAGCGACCCGCATTACTAGCAGATGTCTTTGAAGCCTTTATTGGTGCATTATATTTAGATCAAGATTTTAATGCTGTTGTCGACTTTCTACATAATCACGTTTATCCAGAAATTAAAAACGGGATTCTTCTTGATGCACTTGATTATAAGAGTCAATTACAAGAGCTGATTCAGCAAGATAAACAGAGTGAGATCAATTATGAGATTATTTCAGAGAAAGGTCCTGCACATGATCGAGAATTTGTTGCTCAAGTCAGAATAAATGATCAAGTGGTTGGGGTTGGCCATGGTCGAACTAAAAAAGAGTCTGAGCAACGTGCTGCTAAAAAAGCGTTAGACAAACATCAAACTTCAATTTAGTTGAACGTTGGCTTGTTTTTATGAAAGGATTCGTAAAAACGAGCCAACGGTAATATTTGACGATTGAAATCAAGCCTGAATGATCATCATTAGACGATCTTGAGTCAACAGCTGTCAAAAAACGTCCTCAAGCGATTATTTGCGGATCGCTGCTAATTCTTCAACAAAAGCCTCTTTCTCAGAGATACTTATGACTGATTTGTCAGACACATAATCATACAACCACTTTAAATCATCATACTTATTAATATTATAGTCTTCAGGATCAAGTAAACTGGTATTGGCTACATCCAGTTTCTCACCGATTTTTTCTAAAAGATAAGCTAAATTTGTTTGATTTGCTTCAGATAAGTCCATTCTTTGCCTCCTTTTTAATCTGCCCTACTATCAAAGCTCTCTTTATGATAAAATATATAGGTTGAAATAGAAAGAGATGATTGTTATTTTTAATGAAATAGGTGAAAAAATATGTTCTTAAAAAGATTAGAATCAGTCGGGTTTAAATCATTTGCTGAACCGATTACGGTTGATTTTGTTCCAGGTGTGACTGCTGTTGTTGGTCCGAATGGAAGTGGTAAGAGTAATATTACCGATGCGATCCGTTGGGTACTAGGTGAACAATCCGCGAAATCATTGCGTGGTACTAAGATGGAAGATATCATCTTTCAAGGAAGTGATACACGTAAACCTCTTAACTTTGCCGAAGTTACCTTAATTTTAGATAATCAAGACGGTACATTACCAATTGATTATCAGGAAGTGAGTGTTACACGACGGGTATCTCGTTCTGGAGAAAGTGATTTCTTCCTAAACAAACAATCGTGTCGTCTAAAAGACATTGTTGATTTATTTATGGATTCTGGTCTTGGGAGAGAAGCGTTCTCGATTATTGGTCAAGGGAAAATTGAGGAGATTTTAAGTTCGAAGGCAGAGGAAAGACGGACAATTTTTGAAGAAGCTGCTGGTGTCTTAAAATACAAAAACCGAAAGAAGAAGGCAGAGTATAAACTTGCTGAAACACAAGAAAATTTAAATCGAGTTGAAGATATTATTCATGAAATCGATGGGCAATTGGAGCCATTAAAAGAACAATCATCACGAGCTAAGGAATATTTAGCGCAAAAAGACCAACTCAAAGGCGCTGAAATAACGTTATTAAGGACAGAAATTGAGCTCTTACATAATGACTGGCAAGAGTTTTTAACGAAAATAAAGCAATTAAAAGAAACTGAGAATGATTATTCAGTTGAAATTCAAATTGAAGCAGCTGAAGTTGAAAAAGTTCAAACGGAGATTGAACAAATTGATCAAGTTGTCGAAAGTTTACAACAAAAGCTGTTATCACTAACCGAATCATTTGAAAAATTAACAGGTGAAAAAAACGTTATTTTAGAAAGAGCGAAATATACAACTGAAAATAAAGATAAGCTCATACGTCAGCTTCATTTGATTAAGGAACAAATCGAAGCTACTAATCAACAATTAACAGTTGAACAGGCTCAATTAACGTTAATTACAAACAATCGTCAACAGACAACTGCGAAGCTAAAAAAACTTGAGCAACGGTTAATGCATAACGAAGATGAGTTAGAACAAGAAATTGACTCATTGAAAGCAGATTACATTGAAAGTCTTAACCATCAAGCAACGACACGTCACTCGATTAAAACAATTGAGCAACAATTGACACAGATCACTGCACAAAAAGAACGCAATCAGTCACAACAAACGACTGAGCATGATGATTATCAGCAGTTATTAGCGGTAAAAGAAAAATTAACTGATGAGAACAATAGTTTAAAACAGAAATTAACCACCATTCAAGACCAGCTTAAAGAAACAGAGTCTAATCAACAACAAGCAACAATGACTCTGCAAGACATGAGGGATAAGCTAGAACAAGGCCAGCGGCAAATTGATCGTCTCCAATCAAGAAAAGAAATGCTTGAAGAAATGAAGCAAGATTTCCAAGGATTTTACGCTGGTGTAAAAACGGTGCTTAAAGCGAGAGAAGAAGGAGAACTCGATCAAATTCATGGTGCTGTAATCGAATTACTTGATATTCCAGAACGTTACTTAATTGCTTTAGAAACGGCTTTAGCAACACAAGCGCAACACATCGTTGTGGGTGATGAGCAAGCTGGTCGTAATGCGATTGAATATTTGAAACGAAAAAATAATGGTCGGGCAACTTTTTTACCACTCGATGTGATCAAACCGAAAAACATCCCCGGACATTATTTAAATAATGTATCTGCACATCCGGGATTTGTGACAGTCGCCAATCAAGCGCCTAAAACAGCTTCAGCTTATCAATTAGTCGTTGATTATTTGTTAGGTCACACGATCATTGCTGAAAATTTAAAAGCAGCTAATGAAATTGCTCGTTTAACAGATCGACGATTCCGGATTGTCACCTTAGATGGAGATATTGTCAATCCTGGAGGATCAATGACAGGTGGTGCGCGCAAATCAACAAACCAGAATTTTTTCACGCGTGACAAAGAACTTGAAAAGTTAACGAAAAAAGTAGCTGAATTTACTGAACGTGCGAGTCAATTTGAGTTAGAAATTGTCCAGCAATCAAAAGATGTTGATCAATTGAAACAGAATTTGATTGATTTAAATGAACAGAGAGAACAGGTTCAACAACAGCTTCATCAAAACTTAGGAGAACAACAAGCGAATCAAATTCAACGATCACATCTTGAGAAACAATTAAAAATTGCTGAACAAGATCGTGAGCAAAGAACCTCAGAACTCAACCGTCTTCAGTCAGAAAAACAGACAAATGAAATTCAGTTGAACGAATTGCAAAGCCAAATTGAAGCGATTCAAGCAAAAATTACTGAACTGACACAAGAACAGGCTAACTTTGAAGAAAATAAAGCATTGTTACAAGCTGAGCTTCAGACGCTACAAGTAAAAAGTGCTGAAGAAAAGAAAGAACTGTTGTACCAAACAGAAAAGGTTGAACAACAGCAAAATAAGTTAACCGAATTAGCGACTTCAATGACGGAAGTGAATCAAGAATTGACAGTCATTAAAGAAGCGGAAGCGAGTCTGGAGTTTATTACTGAGTTGGATCAAAAAATTGAGCGCAATGAAAATGATAAACAGGAAGTGACACGTGACATCCAAGTCAACCGTCAAGCACGGCTGACTCTAACGCAACAAGTATCTGAACGTGAGGCTAAACATCGTACATTACAAGCAAAAAAACAGGCGCTAACTGATCAAAGACAACAGTTAGAAGTCAAGTCAAATCGCCTTGATGTTGAGCTGGAAAATCGTTTACTGCAACTTCAAGAAGACTATCAAATTAGTTTTGAAAAAGCACAACAAGACTACGAAAAGTCAGATGATTTGAAGTCGCTGAAGCGAAAAGTTAAACTGATAAAGCGAACGATCGATGAGTTAGGGACCGTTAACATCGGTGCGATCGATGAATATGAACGGATTTCAGAACGTTATCAGTTCTTAACGACACAGCAAGCCGACCTAGAAGATGCAAAAGAAACATTATACACCGTCATTTATGAAATGGATCAGGAAATGGAAGAACGTTTTGAAGCATCCTTTACTAAGATTAAAGCGGAATTCACCGAAGTTTTTAGTCAATTATTTGGTGGAGGACATGCAGAACTCTCATTAACGGATCCTGACCAACTCTTAACAACAGGTGTTGAAATTAAAGCACAACCTCCAGGAAAAAAAGCACAACAACTCGCACTATTATCTGGTGGAGAGCGTGCATTAACTGCAATTGCACTATTATTTGCAATTCTTCGCGTCAGACCAGTACCATTCTGTGTTTTAGATGAGGTCGAAGCTGCTTTAGATGAAGCGAATGTTGAGCGGTTTAGCCGCTACTTGAAGACGTATAGTCAAGATACGCAATTTATCGTCATTACCCACCGAAAAGGGACGATGGAAGGTGCAGACGTCTTATATGGTGTCACGATGCAGGAATCTGGTGTATCTCGTTTTGTGTCTGTTAAGCTAGAAGAAACTGAACAATTATTAGAAGCGAAATTATAAAGGGTGAAACAGATGAGTTTTTTTAAAAAGTTAAAAGAAAAATTTTCTGCCACAAGTGAAAATAAGCAATCATCAGAAAAGTATCAATCAGGATTAGAAAAAACGAGACAATCATTCTCGTCAAAGCTCAATGATTTGATGGCTCGGTACCGAAAAGTAGACGAGGACTTCTTTGAAGAACTAGAAGAAGTATTAATTTCAGCCGATGTTGGGGTTAACACAGTGATGGAACTCGTTGAAGAGCTAGAAATGGAAGTGAAACGTCAAAACATTAAGGAAACTGATCAGTTAAAAGAAGTGATTTCTGAAAAACTGGTTGCCATTTATATGGATGAAAACGAGTCGATTCCAACGTTAAATATCCAAGAAAATGAGTTGTCTGTGATTTTATTTGTTGGCGTTAATGGTGTTGGTAAAACAACAACAATTGGTAAGTTAGCCCATAAATTAAAACAAGAAGGAAAAAAAGTCATGTTAGTTGCTGGCGATACATTCCGTGCTGGTGCAATCGAACAGTTAGACGTTTGGGGCGAGCGTGTTGGAGTTGAAGTGATTAAACAAAGCTCTGGCAGTGATCCGGCAGCAGTTGTTTATGATGGCATTCAAGCAGCCAAATCACGTGGTGCAGATGTATTGATTTGTGATACAGCTGGACGTTTGCAAAATAAAGTGAATTTGATGAATGAATTAAGCAAAGTTAATCGAGTGATTGAGAGAGAAATACCGGGTGCACCACATGAGGTATTGCTCGTTTTAGATGCAACTACAGGTCAAAATGCACTCAGCCAAGCAAAAGTATTTTCAGAAGCAACAAATGTATCTGGAATTGTTTTAACAAAGCTAGATGGGACAGCCAAAGGTGGAATCGTTTTAGCGATTCGCAAAGAATTAAATATTCCAGTTAAATTAGTTGGCTTAGGTGAGCAGATGACTGATTTACAAGTCTTTGATCCTAATGCGTTTGTCTATGGCTTATTTTCAGATCTGATCGATGCAGAGGCAGACTAAAACTTGACAAATGCTTTTGATTTCATCTACTATGCAAAATGTGAAGGGGTTTTACTTAACGAGGGGTGTTTTAAATGTTAGAGAAAACAACGCAAGTGAATTTTTTATTTGATTTTTATCAAGCATTATTAACACCTAAACAACGCGATTACATGGAACTTTATTATTTAGAGGATCATTCATTAGGTGAAATAGCTGAACAATTTGATGTTTCAAGACAAGCGGTTTACGATAATATCCGCCGAACGGAAGCAATGTTAAAGAGTTATGAAGAGAAGCTTAAATTATATGAAAAATTTGTTGAACGACAAGACATGCTCAGTCAATTAACTGAGCATGTCCACAATCACGAACAAACGAAGACACTACAGATGATCAATAGAATTAAAGAATTAGATTAGGAGGTACCCCTTAATGGCTTTTGAAGGTTTAGCAGATCGACTCCAAAGTACGATTAAAAAAATGACTGGCAAGGGAAAAGTATCTGAACAAGATGTTAAAGTCATGGCTCGTGAAGTGCGTCTTGCGCTACTTGAAGCGGACGTAAATTTTAAAGTTGTTAAAGAATTTGTCAATAAAATTCGTGAACGAGCTGTTGGTTCAGAAGTGATGGAAAGCTTAACACCTGGGCAACAAGTGATCAAAATTGTTAAAGAAGAGTTGACCGCACTAATGGGTGGTGAGCAAAGTAAAATTGCAGTTGCCGATCGACCACCGACAGTGATTATGATGATTGGTCTTCAAGGTGCAGGTAAAACGACAACGACAGGAAAGCTTGCAAACTTATTGCGTAAAAAACATAATCGCAAACCGCTATTAGTTGCTGCAGATATTTATCGCCCGGCTGCAATTGACCAATTAAAAACGGTTGGTAAGCAATTAAATATTCCTGTTTTTGAAAAAGGAACCGAGGCAAATCCAGTAGATATTGCAAATGAAGCAATTGAATATGCCAAAGCTGAGCATTTAGATTATGTGATTATTGATACAGCAGGTCGTCTGCACGTCGACACGGATCTAATGGATGAGCTCAATCAAATTAAAACAAGTGTGACACCTGATGAGATTTTTTTAGTTGTCGACGCGATGACGGGTCAAGATGCAGTTAATGTCGCTGAAAATTTTGATCAGCAATTAAATGTCACGGGTGTCGTCTTAACTAAATTGGACGGCGACACTCGTGGTGGGGCGGCCTTATCAATTAAGGCTGTAACGAATAAGCCGATTAAATTTATTGGTATGGGTGAAAAGCTTGATCAATTAGAAGACTTTCATCCAGAGCGAATGGCTTCTCGAATTCTCGGTATGGGTGATGTTCTCACATTAATCGAAAAAGCTGAAGCAACGATTGATGAGAAAAAAGCCAAAGAGCTCGAAGAAAAAATGCGTTCAGCTAGCTTTGATTTTGATGACTTTCTTGAACAAATGGAACAAGTGAAAAGCATGGGACCTTTAGATGAGTTACTCGGCATGCTCCCAGGTGCAAACAAAATGAAAGGCCTTAAAAATGTTCAGCTTGATGACAAACAATTGGTTCATGTAGAAGCGATTATTAAATCGATGACAAAACAAGAGCGACAAGATCCAAACCTAATGAATCCGAGTCGAAAAAGACGGATCGCCAAAGGCTCAGGTCGGCCAATTGCTGAGGTTAATCGCCTGATCAAGCAGTTTAATGAAATGCGAAAAATGATGAAGCAAATGTCTGGTATGCAAGGTGGTAAAAAGGGTAAACGAAGAAAAGGTTTTAATTTTCCGATGATGTAATGTAAAAACACTTTACAGACTAAAAGTTTTCTGATACAATCTTAAATTGTGAAGATTAATAGGTAATGGAGGTGCGAAATATGGCAGTTAAAATTCGTTTGAAGCGTATGGGGTCAAAACGTAACCCTTTCTATCGTGTAGTTGTAGCTGATTCACGTTCACCACGTGATGGACGTATCATTGAGCAAATTGGAACATACAATCCGGTTGTTGATCCGGTTGAAGTTAAATTAGATGAAGAAAAAGCATTAGACTGGATGACTAAGGGTGCACAACCAAGTGATACAGTTCGTAACTTATTCTCTAACCAAGGCATCATGCAGAAATTCCACGATCAGAAAAATCAAAAATAAGGTAGTGTGATAACATGGAAGCCTTAATAACAACAATTATTCAACCATTAGTCGATCATCCTGAAGATGTGATTGTTACTGAAAATGAAGAGTCGAACAAAATCATTTATCATTTAACAGTCCATCCTGATGATGTTGGAAAAGTGATTGGAAAAAATGGTCGAATTGCTAAGTCGATTCGTACAGTTGTTTATGCGATCGGTTCTGATGAAAAAAAACGTATTTATCTAGATATCATGTAAAACAGGGAGAGCATGTCTTTCCCTGTTTTTAATCTATTGAAGGGTAATTATTGTAGTTAATGAGTAAAGCAAGCTTTGCCGGTGATTTTCACTGCAGGTGGATGCTTTCCGCGGGCACGGCCTCAGCTAACTTTTGTAGCAAAAACCGCTACAAAAGTGGATCTTCGGACTCGTGCTATTCCCGCTGGAGTCACCACCTTCCGTTACAATCACCTAGTTTGAGTTTAAATTTTAAACAATAATTAATTTATTAATTCCGTCTATTAAGATTTCAACAACTAATGCTATTTTGAAACTAAAGCAATTAAATATCAATAAACAAAGTAGGTGAATCGTAATGGAATTTTTTAATGTAGGTAAAATTGTTAATACACATGGCATTAAAGGAGAGGTTAAGGTTGTGCGTATTACCGATTTTGATCAGCGGTTCCAACCAGGAAACGAACTCTACTTATTCATGCCAAATCAAACTGAACCGATCAAATTAACGATTGAAAAACATAGAAAGCATAAACAGTTTGATATGCTCTTATTTAAAGGTCTTCACTCAATTAATGAGGTTGAACACTTTAAACAAGGTATTCTCAAAATAACTGCAGATGACCAACATCAATTAGAAGAAGGCAGTTATTATTACCATGAAATTATCGGCTGTGAAGTAAAAACAACAGCTGGTGAATCACTCGGCACAATCAAAGAAATTCTTGCGCCAGGTGCAAATGATGTTTGGGTCGTCAAGCAGAAATCGAAAAAAGACTTGTTGATACCTTATATTGACGATATCGTTAAAGTAGTTGATATTGAACAAAAACAAGTGATTATTGAACCAATGGAAGGGCTGTTATCGTAATGAAAATTGATGTTTTAACCTTATTCCCTGACATGTTAGCAGGTGTGATGGGTTCATCGATTATGAAAAAAGCACAAGAACAAGGTGCAGTAGACTATCAAGCAGTTGACATTAGAAGCCATGCAGATAATAAACATCAAAAAGTGGATGATTATCCATATGGTGGGGGCGCAGGTATGGTACTCATGCCACAACCAATTTTTTCTGCTGTCGAGGCAATTGATAAGAATCCGGAGCAACCTCCACGAATCATTTTAATGTGTCCACAAGGTGAGCGTTTTGACCAGAAAAAGGCGGAAAGTCTAGCGAAAGAAGAGCATTTAATTTTCATTTGTGGTCATTATGAAGGTTATGATGAACGGATTCGAGAACATTTAGTAACAGATGAAATATCGATTGGTGATTTTATTTTAACAGGTGGCGAAATTGGGGCTTTAGCGGTAATTGATAGCGTTGTTCGACTTTTGCCAGATGTATTAGGGAATGAAGCGTCAGCTGTCGAGGACTCATTTTCAACAGGCTTGTTAGAACATCCTCATTATACGAGACCCGCTGAATTTAATGGATATGAGGTGCCAGAAGTTTTACGTTCAGGTCATCATCAAAAGATCACCGACTGGCGGAAAAAACAATCCTTATTGAGAACGAAGCAACGCCGACCAGATTTATTAGAAAATTACCCACTGACAGATCAAGAAAAACAATGGTTAAAAGAAAGTGAATTAAATCGAGATTAAGCTTGTAAATGATCATGTTATATGATATATTTACTTTCGGACAAAAGGAATGCCTTTTGGATAAAACGATGTTCCGCTGACATGATTAAATGAGTCAAGAGCATTAGTTGAGAAGGAGTGTATACACATGCAACAATTAATTGCAGACATTACAAAAGACCAACTTCGTACAGATCATCCTGAGTTTCGCCCAGGAGATACGGTAAAAGTTCACGTTAAAGTTGTTGAAGGTGAGCGTGAGCGTATTCAGTTATTTGAAGGTGTAGTCATTAAACGCCAAAACGGTGGTATTAGTGAGACATTTACTGTACGTAAGATTTCTTATGGTGTTGGGGTAGAACGTACTTTTCCAGTACATTCACCACGCGTAGCTCAAATTGAAGTTACTCGCCACGGTAAAGTTCGTCGTGCCAAACTATATTACTTACGCGATCGTCGTGGTAAAGCAGCACGTATTAAAGAAAAACGTCTATAAAAAGAAAACAAAGGAGCTTGATAAAAATCAAGCTCCTTTTTTCAATCTATGGTAAAATAAATAAGAAAGCTTGACTTGAACACATTTATTTAATTAATAATTCGATAACATTAACGTTAGATGATGGTGGTGTCATAATGAAAGAAAAAGAACAAAGTGAATGGCTCAGTTGGTTAAAAGCGTTAATTATCGCCCTTTTTTTAGTCTGGTTAATCAGAACTTTTTTAGTTATTCCAATTGAAGTGGATGGCCCCTCAATGGAACCGACCTTACACAATGGTGATTACTTGATTGCTGAAAAAGTGTCTTATCGATTCTCAAGTCCTAAACGATTTGATATTGTCATTTTTCATGCAACGGCAGATAAAGACTATATTAAACGGATCATTGGCTTGCCAGGGGAAGTCGTCGAATATAAAGATGATAAACTATACATAAACGATCAGTTTATCGAAGAGCCTTATTTAAGTGACCATATCGCTCAACTGCAGTCTGACACAATCTATACTGTTGATTTTAACTTAACTGAAGATATTATCGGTCGACATCAAACAATTCCAGAAGGCTATTATTTAGTTTTAGGGGATAATCGATCGAATTCTACCGATAGCAGAAGTGATTTAGTCGGCTTAGTTTCTGAAGATGATATTATCGGTCAAGCAAGATTTATTTATTGGCCATTTAAGCGAATCCGTTTAGTAAACTAGAGGTGAGAATATGACAATACAATGGTTTCCTGGCCATATGGCCAAAGCAAGAAGGGAAGTACAAGAGAAATTAAAGCTCGTAGATTTTGTAATTGAACTCGTTGATGCTCGTGCCCCACTAGCATCACAAAATCCGATGCTTCAAGAAATTCTCCAACAAAAACCTAAAATGCAAATATTGATGAAGAAAGATTTGGCTGACCCTGAAGCGACAAAAAAATGGCTTGAAAAGTTGCAAGCAGACGATGTTGAAGCAGTTGCAGTTGATGTTCAAAATCGTCAAGATATTCAAAAAGTAATTGAAACTGCTAAAAAAATGACTGCTGAAAAAATGGCAAACTTGAAAAAAAGAGGTGTCCGACCACGAGCCGGTCGAGCGATGATTATCGGAATACCAAATGTCGGTAAATCAACATTGATCAATCGTCTAGCAAATAGAAAAATTGCGAAAACTGGTGATCGTCCAGGGATCACGACTGCTCAGCAATGGATTAAAGTAAAAAAAGACTTTGAATTGTTAGATACACCGGGTATTTTGTGGCCAAAGTTTGAAGATCAACAAATTGGTTATCGTTTAGCTGCGATAGGAACAATTAAAGATCAAATTTTGTCCATTGAAGCAATTACTCGATTTACTTTGAAGTATATTCAAGAATCATACCCACAACTGCTATTAGAAAGATATCAGCTAACTGATATTGAAGCTGATTATGAGCAGATCATCGAGCAGATTGGACGGCAAAGAGGGGCATTAGCACCTGGTGGTACCGTTGATCTTGCAAAGACGGCTGAATTATTTATTCGTGATTTTAGAACAGGTAAAGTGGGACCGATCACTTTAGAACAACCAGATAATTAATCAACTTAAAGCGCAAATAGATTTGGTTTGCGCTTTTTTGCTGACTAAAAGATCCTTTGAAAATGTCGATATTATCAATAACAGTAAAAAGGGGTTTATTCACGTTGAAAAATCAATCAATTACAGAAATTAAACAGATGTTAGATCAAGGTATACTCTCAGATGAAACGATCGAACAATTAAAATTAGATTCACGAAAAGGTGTTCAACAAGCAGTGCGGAGCTACCAGAATAAACAAGCAAAACAAGCTCTTTTGATTAAGCAATTTCAAGCAATGAGAAAGTATGAAGAAAAAAATTACCTGAATGGTAAACAATTTATCGCTGGTATTGATGAAGTTGGCAGAGGACCTTTAGCTGGGCCTGTAGTCGCGGCCGCTGTCATTTTACCAGAAAACTTTACGTTAATTGGTTTGACTGATTCTAAAAAGCTAACGGTTAAGCAAAGAGAAGCATATGCTGAAATCATTAAACAACAAGCTGTTGCGATTGGAATTGGTGAGATCAGCCCACAATTAATTGACGAATTAAATATTTATCAAGCCTCAATCTTAGCGATGGAACGAGCTGTGGATCAACTGACAGTTCAACCAGATCATTTATTAATTGATGCTGTAGAGTTACCTAATTTAGCTTATTCAAGTGATGTGATTATTAAAGGTGACCAAAAAAGTATTTCGATTGCGGCCGCAAGCGTGATTGCAAAAGTGCATCGTGATCAAATGATGGCTGAATTACATCGAACGTATCCTTACTATCAGTTTGATCAAAATCAAGGCTATGGTACGAAAGGGCATTTACAAGGTCTTGAAGAACATGGAATTACACCATTTCATCGTAAGTCATTTGCGCCGGTCAAAGATAAACTAAAAGGAGGCGGTGGTGATGGGACCACTCTTTTCTAACGTATCTCCACAAATTCGAGCAATTCTGCAAGATCAACAAGCACAGCCGTTAACTTTAAGACAGGGCCAAGTTATGCTAGGTAAAATTAAAGAGCTTTTACCGAATAATGTTGCTGTAGTTCAATTTGGTCATCATCAAATCACAGCGAAATTGGAAGTGCCAATATCAGTAGATCAAGCCTATTTATTTGAGGTGCTCTCAACAGGTGAACTTCCTCAATTAAGTGTTGTATCACAATCAATGTCAAATGTGTCAATAGCTGAACAAATCCAGCTTATTTTAGCAAAATTAAATCTAAGTCCTACGCTAGAAAATCGCCAATTTGTTCAAGAATTGTTGACAAATGAGATTCCAGTGCGACAAGCAGATTTAAAACAGGCGCTAGAAATATTTAAAAACAATCAAACACCGGAAACAAAAGAATTATTAATTCATTTATTAAAAAGACAACTCCCTATAACGGAGATGACCTTAAACGCCGTTAAAGCTGTTCAATCAAACCAATCGATCAATAGCCAAATGATTGATCTTTATCAAGTGCTTGAACAACAGCCTAGTTCAAGCGTGTCAGCAAATCAATTGATCGATGTGTTAGCACAATTGATCAATGATGAAGCGATCTCAGGGCAACCGACGCCACTGACAAATCAACAAATTTTGACGCTCAGCTCATTGCTACAACAAGCAAATATTTCAGGAGCTGATGAGGGTAGAGTACTACAAGCGAATCAATCAATTGAATCTTCGGCATCAGGGAATCAGACAACTGAATTAAACATTACCAATGAAGTCGTTCAACGGATGGAGGCACAACTCGCTCTAACAGATAAACAATTGTTTCAATTTAAAAAAGTCTTAACACAAATTCAGCATCAAGCTCAATTTCCATCACCTAGATCAATCGAGCAACTCGAAATGTTATTAAAAAATACGACTGTCACTCATAAATTGATTCAACATCTACCGAGTCAAGCTGTTGAATCATTAGAAAATTTTATTAGCCAACCGAATCAAGCTAATTTAACTGAATGGATTGAACCATTAACAAACTTAATTAATCTGCAGCTACCTAGTGAAAACAAAGACCAGATCTATAATTTATTAACCCGACTGGATCGAGCAAATCCAGAATTGTTTCCGATTAAAGATCAATTTATCATTCATGTAAAAAACTATTTATTGAACGCTGGACTAGACTATGAATATCAGATCGCAAATGAAGATCAACAAGGAACTAATCAAACTGGATCACTGAAACAGTTGATTTTACAATCATTTACTGATCAATCTGTTGGTGGCAGAGAGGCGGAGCAACTGTTAAACCATTTAACTGGGCAACAATTAACACTAATTAATGAAACGGCTAACTTTCTTCATTTATCGACATCGATACCTGGATTATTTGGCCAAGAAGACATTGAAATTGAGTTTTATAGTCGTAAAGATGAAAGTGAAAAAATTGACTCTGATTATTGCCGGATTGCCTTTTACCTTGAATTAGATCAATTAAAGACGACGATGATTGATATGAATGTTCAAAATCGAGTTGTCCATTTAACTGTCTATAACGATCAAGATTTATCAGATCTACTCAATCAATTTAAACCACTACTTAAGCAGGGATTAGCACGATTTAACTATCACTTATCGACAACGAGTTACAAACCATTCCCTGATAAACGAACGGATTTTGCAATTAAACCTGAATCACAAGCAACATCGATCCAGTCAAGTCGTTTGGATGTGAGAATATGAGTCAAGATAAGGAACTTAAAAAGGCAATTGCCCTTCAATATGATCAAGAAAAAAATCAAGCACCAGTTGTCACTGCTAAAGGACAAGGATACATCGCTGAAGAGATTTTAAACCGGGCAAAAGCTGCAGATGTGCCAATTCAAGAAGATAAAAGTCTTGTTGAGATGTTAGCGCAACTAAACATCAATGATCGAATTCCAGAAGAACTCTATCAAGCTGTTGCCGAGGTATTCGCATATATCTATCAAATTGATTTAGAGCAAAAGAAAATCATAAAAAAATAAAGGAATTTTGCACTTCTCTGTAGAAATAGTAATAGACGTACAGGTTTAGCTTACGACTGTACGTCCATTACTAATCATTTAAAAGGAGTGTATCACTTGAATTTGTCACGACTACGTCTAATTTATTTAGCCCAATCCCCTCTAGTTACAAGATCCTTTTTACAAAAACTCACCAACGAAGACCCTGATTGCTCTAAAATTTATGATTGTTCATCAAAAGAGCTAGTCGATCATTATCAGTTCAGTAATAAAAAAGCTGAGCAACTCTATCATTACATCCAACAATTCGATTCAAACCACCCGATCTTAAAAAAACTACGACAGTTTAAAATCTGGACAATCCACGATCAGGACTTTCCTCCATATTTAAAATACATTCCAGATCCACCAATCATTTTATATGGACTAGGACGGTCTGATTACTTAACGCATTCGCCAGCACTTGCTGTTGTTGGAACGAGAAGGCCATCAAAAGATGCTAAAAAGCATATGTATCAATTGTTAAAAACACTAGTTGATCGTGACTGGTTATTCGTGAGTGGCATGGCTAATGGAATTGATGGTTATGCCCATCGTATAGCCGATTATTATGGTGGAAAAACAATTGCCGTCATCGCAGGCGGTTTAAGCCACCCTTATCCACCTGAGCACCTCGATTTATTCCAGCGATTAACTGATAAACATCTCGTTATTTCTGAATATCCACCACACGTAAGACCTGAGCGTTATCATTTTCCTGAACGTAATCGGATCATCAGCGGGTTGGCTTTTGCAACCCTCGTTTTTGAAGCGCAAGAAAGAAGTGGTTCATTAATTACTGCCGATCAAGCACTAGAACAAGGCCGAGAAGTGATGGCAGTACCCCATTCAATTAGTCTCGAACAAGCAAAAGGTTGTCATTCTTTGATCCAAAATGGCGCTAAATTAGTACAAAATACCTATGATATTTTACAAGAATGGGAAGAATCAAAACTGAATTGGCAACAAATATGAGCAATATTGCATGGAAATTGATAAAAAACAACCGGTGTAATTATAGAAAATTTGACAAAACAATAGAAAGTATTTAATAATAGTGAAAGTTTATTTAATTCATTTTGGATAAATTATAGTTGATCCCTTGGGAGGGAAAATCATGTCAGATTATTTAGTGATCGTTGAGTCGCCTGCAAAAGCCAAAACAATTGAACGCTACCTCGGAAAAAAATATACCGTTAAAGCTTCGATGGGACATGTGCGTGACTTACCAAAAAGTAAAATGGGTATCGATTTTGAAAATGACTATCAGCCGAATTATATAACAATTAGGGGTAAAGGCCCTGTATTAAAAGAGTTAAAAACTGCAGCAAAAAAAGCTAAGAAAATATATTTAGCAGCTGACCCCGATCGCGAAGGTGAAGCGATTGCTTGGCATTTAGCTCACAACTTAAATGTTGATCCAAATTCTGAGTGTCGGGTTGTGTTTAATGAAATTACTAAAGAAGCAGTCAAGGATTCATTTAAATCACCAAGATCGATTAATATGGATCTTGTTGATGCACAACAAGGGCGTCGTATTTTAGACCGCCTAGTAGGTTATAACATTAGTCCATTATTGTGGAAAAAGGTTAAAAAGGGTTTAAGCGCTGGTCGTGTTCAATCCGTTGCAGTCAAGATGATTATTGATCGTGAAAATGAAATTAAAAAATTTAAACCAGAAGAGTACTGGTCAATTATCGGAAACTTCTTATCCAATGATGAACCATTTGAAGGTTATTTTTATCGCTTAAATGGTAAGAAATACGACTTACCAAATCAGGAGGCCGTTGATCAAATTTTGAAGCGTATTCCAGAGAAACAATTTACTGTAACTAATGTTACGAAAAAGGAACGCAAAAGAAATCCAGCTGTGCCGTTTACAACATCTTCATTACAGCAAGAAGCTGCTCGGAAGTTAAACTTTAGAGCACGAAAAACGATGATGATTGCACAGCAATTATATGAAGGAATTGACCTAGGCAGAAAAGAAGGCGGTATTACGGGTCTGATAACGTATATGCGTACAGATTCAACTCGAATTTCAGAAACTGCACGTGTAGAAGGACGAGACTTTATCACTGAACAATATGGTTCCGAATACCTTGGCATCAAGCAAAAGACCAAAAACCAACAACAAGCTCAAGATGCACACGAAGCGGTTCGCCCAACGTCTGCTTTCCGTGAACCGAGTAAGGTAAAAGATAAACTATCAAGAGATCAATACCGTCTTTATAAACTAATTTGGGATCGGTTTATTGCTAGCCTGATGGCGCCAGCAATTATGGATACGATGACCGTCCAATTAGAGCAAAATGATGTCCAATTCCGTGCAACAGGCTCTAAAATAAAGTTCAAAGGGTTTATGAAGATTTATATTGAAGGTAATGATGACAACGTCAAAGAAGAACACAAACTTCTTCCTGCGCTTGAAGAAGGAATGGTCGTTGATGTTGATAAAATTGTTCCTAATCAGCATTTTACGCAACCGCCTCCAAGATATACAGAAGCACGATTAGTCAAGACGATGGAGGAAAACGGCATCGGGCGCCCGTCGACTTATGCACCAACGTTAGATACAATTCAACGACGTGGTTACGTGACGTTAGATAATAAACGTTTTGTACCAACAGAGCTTGGCGAAATTGTGATCAACATGATTATCGAATTTTTCCCTAAAATTATTGATATTGACTTTACAGCTAAAATGGAAACTGATCTTGACCAAATTGAAGCTGGTGAAAGTAACTGGGTCACAGTCATCGATCATTTCTATCAAGATTTTGAGAAGAAATTAAAAATTGCAGAAAAAGAAATGGAAAATGTCGAGATTAAAGATGAACCAGCGGGTGAGGACTGTGAGAAATGTGGTAACCCAATGGTGATTAAAATGGGCCGCTACGGTAAATTTATGGCCTGTTCAAACTTCCCTGACTGTCGAAATACAAAGGCGATCTTAAAGGAAATTGGTGTGACTTGTCCGAAATGTAAGCAGGGCCAAGTCGTTGAGCGTAAATCGAAGAAAAGACGGATATTCTATGGATGTGACCAATATCCCGAATGTGATTTTATCTCTTGGGATAAGCCAGTTGCTCGTAACTGTCCAAACTGTACTGAGCAATTAGTCGAGAAGAAATCAAAACAAGGTGTAACCGTACAATGTATTGCATGTGATTATAAAGAAGCTACTCAGAAATAGTTTTTGATTACAATCATTAAAGCTATTCAGCAAAAACCGTGTGAAGTTCAAGCTAAGCTTGCTTCACGCGGTTCTATTTGTCTGAAATCAAACGTGTTTTACTATGTGAAGTAGAACACTCTTTAATTGATTATCGATCGCACTGTGTAGTAAACTAACAAACGAATAACGTTGATTGAATGCAGAAAAAGATGATTAAATCAGCTGTATTGGCCAATTTATTTACTAGTTGAAATATTTGCTAGAAGATAAATAACTATGGTATGATGAAATGGAAGTAAAGATTCAGAACTTTAATATTATTCGGAGAATGAGTTGCATTCAAGAAGACATTATGATACGGTTTAATCGCTTATATTAAAGAGGGGCTATTATGGATAACAATCAGCTTCAAGAGCAGTTTAGTTTATATTTAAAAATCGAGAAAGATGTCTCACCATATACATTAAAGTATTATAACCAAGATATTGATGATTTTAAAGTTTTTTTAAATCAAGAACAAATTTTCAGTTTTACTGATATTGATGATCGAGTCGTACGCTTTTTTCTAACTTATCTTTACCAAAGAAAATTAAGTCGAAAAAGTGTTGCCCGAAAAATTTCTAGCTTAAGAACATTTTATAAGTATCTCGAGCGAGAAAAAATAACGACTAGCAACCCTTTTTTAACAGTCTCATTACCAAAAACTGAACAAACTTTGCCGCATTTTTTGTATGAAGAAGAGATTAAAGAACTATTTACAATTAGTGACTTAACGACACCACTTGGTCAACGGAACCAAGCATTAATTGAGTTAATGT
Organism: Amphibacillus indicireducens; assembly: GCF_039539605.1. NCBI lineage: Bacteria > Bacillati > Bacillota > Bacilli > Caryophanales > Bacillaceae > Amphibacillus > Amphibacillus indicireducens. The sequence continues at coordinate 54,948 of NZ_BAABDL010000041.1, forward strand.
ATGCAACTGGTATCCGTGTCAGTGAGCTTGTCAACTTGACGATAGATGCGATTGATTTTTCGTTAGCAACAATTTTAGTGTTGGGAAAGGGGAGAAAGGAACGTTATGTTCCATTTGGTTCATATGCTAGAGATGCATTACGTTTATACATTAGTGAAGGAAGAGAAGTATTGCTAAAGAAAAATTCAGCTGGTACAGATGCTCTTTTTTTAAACTCAAATGGAAAACAATTAACGACACGTGGTGTTAGCTACATTCTCAATAAAATTGTTGAAGAAGCTGCAACTACGATCCACATCCATCCCCACGCTTTACGCCACACATTTGCTACGCATATGCTAAATGCAGGTGCAGACTTACGGAGTGTACAAGAATTATTGGGGCATGATCATCTATCCTCAACACAAGTTTATACACACGTATCAAAGGATCGTTTGAAGGATGTGTATATGAAAGCGCATCCAAGAGCGAAGTTATAAAACGAGGTGAAAATATGGAAACAGAATTCCATGCAACAACGATATTTGCTGTTCATCATAAAGGTCAATGCGCAATGAGTGGTGATGGACAAGTGACGATGGGGAATGCTGTCGTTATGAAGCATAAAGCGAGAAAAGTTCGAAAATTATTTAACGGACAAGTTTTAGCTGGATTTGCTGGTTCAGTTGCTGATGCTTTCACATTGTATGAGAAGTTTGAGGCAAAACTGGAAACTTATAATGGTAATTTAGAGCGTTCTGCTGTTGAATTAGCTAAAGAATGGCGTAGTGATAAAGCGTTACGACAATTAGAAGCATTATTAATTGTCATGAATAAAGAAACAATTTTGCTCGTATCGGGGACAGGAGAAGTGATTGAACCGGATGATGGTATCTTAGCGATCGGCTCTGGAGGTAATTTTGCTCTGGCAGCAGGAAGAGCATTAAAACGTTATAGCCCAGAAAAGAGTGCGAGTGAAATCGCCCGTGCAGCTTTAGAGATTGCAAGTGAAATATGTGTTTATACAAATGATCAAATAATCCTTGAAACACTCGAAAATGAATAACTAGGAGGTGATTTGTTGAGTTTAGATCTTACACCTAAAGAAATTGTTAAGGAATTAAATCGGTACATTGTCGGTCAGAATCAAGCAAAACGATCTGTGGCAATTGCCTTAAGGAACCGGTACCGCCGGATGAAAATTGCAGACGATTTTCGTGAAGAAATCATTCCAAAAAATATCCTTATGATTGGGCCGACAGGAGTAGGAAAAACGGAGATTGCTAGACGTTTAGCCAAACTAGTTGGTGCACCTTTTGTCAAAGTAGAGGCAACAAAGTTTACTGAAGTTGGTTATGTTGGTCGTGACGTCGAATCGATGATCCGTGACTTAGTTGAAATGGCAATTCGGATGGTTAAACAAGAAAAGATGACTGAGGTTGAAGCTAAAGCAGAAGAGTTAGCAAATAAAGCGTTAGTTAATTTACTTGTGCCAATAGCGAAGAAACAACAGAATCAAATTAAAAATCCATTTGAAGTATTTTTTCAACAAGCGCAAGATCAACCAGAAACAGACGATCAGCCACAACTCAATGAAGAAAAAATTAAAAAGCGTAAGCAAGTTGAACATAAATTAGCACTTGGTGAATTAGAAGATACATTTGTGACGATCGAGGTTGAAGAGAGTCAGCATTCAATGTTTGATATGATGCAAGGAACAGGTATGGAACAAATGGGTGTTAATATGCAAGACATGTTTGGTCAGCTGATGCCGAAAAAAATGAAAAAACGAAAATTAACTGTTAGTGAAGCACGCAAAATTCTCACCCAACAAGAAGCACAAAAGTTAATTGATATGGAAGAAGTTACTCAACTTGCTCTAGAGCGTGTTGAACAAGCTGGCATGGTTTTTATTGATGAAATTGATAAAGTTGCCGGTAAAAGTGAAGGGCAAGTCGATGTGTCGCGGGAAGGTGTCCAACGTGATATTTTGCCAATTATTGAAGGTTCAACAGTTGTGACAAAGTATGGACCTGTTAAGACAGATCACATTTTATTTATTGCAGCTGGAGCCTTCCATATGGCAAAACCATCTGATTTAATTCCAGAACTACAGGGACGATTCCCAATTAGGGTTGAGCTAGAGAAGTTATCGGTAGATGACTTTAAGCGCATATTATCAGAACCCTCCAATGCATTACTGAAACAATATCAAGCATTATTAAAAACAGAAGAGATTGACGTCATATTTACTGATGCTGCAATTACACGGATTGCTGAGATCGCATATGAAGTGAACCAGGAAACAGATAATATTGGCGCACGTCGTCTGCACACAATTTTAGAAAAGCTACTTGAAGACCTATTATTTGAGGCTGATGACATCACAATGCCATCAATTGAAATCACACCACAGTATGTAGATGAGAAGTTGAAAGCAGTCGTTAAAAACAGAGATTTACGTCAATACATTTTATAAGTATTTTTTGATCAAGGAAACGGAGGAATAGTATGGAACTACTAACACGTACTAGAAAAATTAATTCAATTTTACAAGGCGCAAAAGCGAAGTCTGTTAATTACAATGAGATGGCAGTAACATTGCAAGAAATTATCGGAGCAAATGTTTTTGTTGTGAGTAATAAAGGAAAACTATTAGGATTTTCAATCAATCAAAAAATTGAAAATCCAAGAATGATCGCAATGCTTGAAGAACGTCAATTCCCGCTCGAATTTACTGAAAGTTTATTCGATATTCATGAAACAACAGCAAATTTAGATATTGACAGTCCTTATACGGCGTTCCCTGTTGAAAATAAAGACCTCTTTAAAGATGGACTAACAACGATCGTTCCGATTATTGGGAGTGGGGAGCGGTTAGGAACATTGATGTTAAGTCGCTTGGATACAGTATTTAACAATGATGATCTTCTCTTAGCTGAATATGGTGCTACGGTTGTTGGAATGGAAATTCTCAACGTCAAAACAAAAGAGATTGAGAAAGAAGCACGTTCAAAAGCAGTTGTGCAAATGGCGATTAGCTCACTTTCATATAGTGAATTAGAAGCGATTGAGCATATTTTTGCAGAATTAGATGGGAAAGAAGGATTACTCGTCGCAAGTAAAATTGCTGATCGGGTTGGGATTACGAGATCTGTAATTGTTAATGCGTTAAGAAAGCTAGAAAGCGCTGGTGTGATTGAATCACGATCACTAGGAATGAAAGGAACTTATATTAAAGTACTTAACGATAAGTTTCTTCTCAAGCTCCAAAAACTTAAATCTGAAGATAATTAAAAAAACCTTGCATGATTTTTCATGCAAGGTTTTTTATCCAAAAATATAAGTCTAACTATTTACCCTAGATTATTCATAGCCCAATCATAAAACCTGAATAAACCGCATCAAATCAATTAAAAATAACCAAT
>NZ_BAABDL010000042.1:0-576 GCF_039539605.1 Amphibacillus indicireducens
CAGTAAAAAAGACTTTCGGTCTTACTTGTTTAAAAGTTTGATTTGATGTCTTGTCATACAGCTTTGTGAATATCCTAATGAAAGAATCGTTCACAATCTGTTTCTTCTTATCTAGTTTTCAAGGTACATGTGTTTTGGGCGGAATATTTAAATTTAATTCCAGCCTTAGATTAAAAAAATCGGCATATAAATATGCCCTATTCTTTATTGGTGGAGCCTAGCGGGATCGAACCGCTGACCTCCTGCGTGCAAGGCAGGCGCTCTCCCAGCTGAGCTAAGGCCCCGATTAAAGGATGGTGGGCCTAAGTGGACTCGAACCACCGACCTCACGCTTATCAGGCGTGCGCTCTAACCAGCTGAGCTATAGGCCCATCCTAAAATAATTATTTACTTATAAGAGATTGATCTCTCAAAACTGAACCAAACAACACAACCGTTAAGTCAGCTCAGAAGAGCTGTTCCTATATCGCAATCTAGCTTCGACTCCCAGCAACTAGCACATCTTTTGATGGGACGAGTAATCGCAGTCCCAAACTTCGCTCTCCTCCACTGCGATAAGTCAACATCAACTCACTT
>NZ_BAABDL010000043.1:0-37042 GCF_039539605.1 Amphibacillus indicireducens
TGAAGCGAGATAAAATCCCAAGTAAATATTGTTTACTTGGGACGTGATTTAGTCGCGATAGCGACTTTGTTCTTACGTTATTTTTAGACAAAAAAGTGAAAGGAGCTAGGTGATTACTTATTCAATTATAGGAGAAACGAAAGGAGATAATTATGGCTCGTAAAAGAAGAATTAATCGCATTACAGCACTATCTATGATTTTTGTTTTATTGTTAAGTATGATATCAAGCGCATTACCTTATTCAACAATTTCTGCAGAAACAAATGAGCAAGCGATTCCCGAAAATCATTTAAGAATTCATTTTGAAAATGGTGACTTGTCCCTAGATGATTTATATGTTTGGAAATGGGGGGATGTAGCAGAACCTTCAATGCCCTCTGATGAAGCACCTTGGCCAGAAGATGTGCCGTTTGTAAAAGAGCAAACAACTGACTTTGGCGGGTATGTTGATATTCTATTAAATGATAATCCGATTTTAGTCGAGTTTCAAATTGGTATTTCGGGAGAAGCACCACTTGGAGATTTAGAGGCAAACCTAGCTGATCTAGATACCTATGAAATTTGGGTGACGCGTGATGGTACGGTTTACTATGAAAAGCCGGCTGAAGGTGTAGATCCAGTTGTGCCGGTTGAACCAACACCAGATCGTACCCTGAAAGTTCATTACCAAAATAACGATTTAGATTTAGATGATCTACGTTTATGGTACTGGGGTGACATAGCAGCAGAACCATCAGGAGAATGGCCAAATGGTGAACCATTCACCGACAGCCAAACGACAGATTATGGTGGCTATGTTGAGATTGTATCAGGTGTAACAGAAAGCGAAGAAGAAATTCCTGAAGGTTATTTCCGACTTCACTTCGAAGATATAGAAACAAGTTTATTTGAACAATTAAATGTAAGTAGTCTTGATGAACTTGGTCTATGGTTATGGGATGTCGCTGAAGATTCTGTTGGCTGGCCAAATGGAGCAATGAATTTTTCTAATGCAGTAAAAACTGACTATGGTCATTATATGGAAATTGAGTTGAGTGGACCAGGTGAAAGCTTTGGCTTCTTAATCAATACAACTCAAGGAGCACAAACTGACGACTTTTATATTGAATTGCTTAGTCAAGAGATGAATGAAGCATGGATTACAGTTGATCATGAGATTTATTCGTATCAACCACTTGATATTGAAGATTCAATCCGTGTTAATTATATCCGTGAAGACGGTAATTATAATGGTTGGGGCTTATGGACATGGGGCGATGTTGCAGAAGCAACTAGTGATTGGCCAAATGGTCATCCATTTGAAGAGGGGGGATACGGAAGCTTTTATGATCTAGCTCTTGCTGAAAATGCTGGAGAAATTGGCTTTTTATTAGTAAATAGAGATACAGGAGAGCAAACGGAAAATATGTCGTTTGCTGAACTCGATCAGCACACTCAAATTTTTGTTCGTGAAGGCGATCCGAACGTATACACGAATCCTTACTTTGCAAGTGTAGAAGGATTACGCACTGCTGAAGTATTGACAGATTCAACAATTGAATTGGTCTTTAGTAGCGTCGAAGGTTTAACAGAACAAGATTTACTTGAAGGACTGGAAATTGTTAATGCCAATGGCGATGCAATTACAGATTTTGCGATTGAAATTAATTCTGAAACCGACACAGTCATTGTCACGGTTGAAGCTGGGGGCTTATTAGAAACAGCACCAATCGAAATTAAATACGATGGACGTGAGGCGACTGCACGAGTTGGTTGGCGTTTGATCGATGAAATGTATGCTTACGATGGTGATTTAGGCTTGAATTTACGTACTGACGGTTCGGCAGAGTTGAAATTATGGTCACCAAGTGCGGATGCGGTCAATGTCGTTTTATATGACAAGGACGATCAAGAACGGATTATTGATGACCAATTAGCGATGACGTTAGGTGAACGCGGTGTTTGGTCAATTGAATTAGATGAATCAAATACTGGCATTACTGATTTAACAGGCTATTACTATCACTTTGAAATTGAACGTGGCGGAGAAACTGTGCTCGCACTTGACCCATACGCTCGTTCAATGGCAGCCTGGGATAGTAGTAACCTAGATAATTATGTCGGAAAAGCTGCCATCGTTGACCCAAGCACAATTGGACCAGAGCTTGACTTTGCCGAGATCGATGGCTACGAAAAACGGGAAGACGCGATTATTTATGAAGTACACGTCCGCGACTTTACTTCCGACCCATCATTAGAAGGTGAATTAGATAGTCAGTTCGGAACCTTCAGTGCCTTTGCTGAAAAATTAGATTACATTGAATCGCTTGGGGTGACCCACATTCAATTGTTACCAGTTATGAGTTATTTCTTTGCAGATGAATTCAATAATGATCAACGATTGCTTGAATACTCATCAACAGATAATAATTATAACTGGGGTTATGATCCACATAGTTATTTCTCATTAACAGGGATGTATTCTGAGGATCCTGAAGACCCAGCGAAGCGAATTGAAGAATTTAAGCGTTTGATTGATGAGATACATGACCGAGGTATGGGTGTGATTTTAGACGTTGTTTACAACCATACGGCTAGAGTTCATATTTTTGAAGATTTAGAACCAAATTACTATCATTTCATGGATTCTGACGGTACACCACGAGAGAGCTTTGGTGGAGGTCGTTTAGGAACAACTCATGAAATGGCACGTCGTATTTTAGTCGATTCAATTACTTATTGGGTCGAAGAATACAAAGTTGATGGCTTCCGCTTTGATATGATGGGTGATCATGACGCAGAAACAATTCAAATCGCTTATGACGAGGCGGCAGCGATCAATCCAAATATCCTGATGATCGGTGAAGGTTGGGTTACTTATGTGGGGGATGAAAATTATCCAAATGTCCAACCAGCAGACCAACATTGGATGCAATACACACAAGCTGTCGGTTCATTCTCAGATGAGTTCCGAAATGAATTGAAATCAGGCTTTGGTCATGAAGGTGAACCACGTTTTATTACAGGTGGAGCACGTAATATCCAACAGATTTATGATAACTTAACGGCAAATCCACACAACTTTAAAGCAGATGATCCCGGTGATGTCGTACCTTATATTGCTGCACATGATAACTTGACGTTACATGATGTGATCGCACAGTCGATTAAAAAAGATCCAAAAGATCATGCTCAAGAGATTCACGAACGCATTCGACTTGGTAACTTAATGGTCCTAACAGCACAAGGCACACCATTTATTCATGCTGGACAAGAATTTGGTCGAACGAAGCAGTTCCGCCATGAAGATTATATTGGTGAAGTGCCTGCTGCACAAGCACCATATAAATCAACGTTTATGACTGATGAAAATGGCACGCCATTTGAGTACCCATACTTTATCCATGATTCATATGATTCGACGGATGCAGTCAATAAATTTGATTGGGCAATGGCGACAGACACAGAAGCTTATCCAATTAATACAACGACACAAAGCTATACAACAGGTTTAATCGCTTTACGTCGTTCAACAGATGCATTTAGCAGAGGTACAATGGAGGAAATCGATCAATTTGTTTCAATGATCGAAGCACCTGAAATTGGTACTGAAGACTTAGTGATTGGTTATCAAGCGATTGATAGCAATGGTGACATCTATGCTGTCTTCGTTAACGCAGACACTGTATCACGTCAATTGACTTTAGCAACTGACTATTCAGCGGGTGATATTATCGTTGATGGCCAAACTGCTGGAACTGAACCAATTAGTAACCCAACAGGTGTAACACTATCATCGGATTCAATTGAACTTGATCCGTTAACTGCAACAGTGATTCGCTTAACAGCTGATAGTGTTGAAGAAGTACCAGAAGAGAAAGACATAATAGAAATTAAACCAAACGAGCCAACACAAATTGCACCTGAGCAAACGATTAAAATTTCAGATGATAATGGTAAAGTTGCTCAAATTGAAACACCTAAATCACTACCTGAAGGAACAATAATTGAAGTTGACTTTTTAGATGAGAGTGAGATGGAAGGAGCAACATCAGCGACAGGTAAATCAATAGCGAAAGCTGGTCAAGTTGTTTCGGTTAATATTGAGTACCCAGAAGGCTATCAAGTAATTGAAGGTGAGTTTTTCACATTAACACTTTCATATGATTCTGACTCTGACTGGGTAGCAATCTTCTATAAAGGAAACAATGCAGATAGTTGGGAACGTTTAGGTGGCAAAATGGATCGTTCAACCGAGACGATTACGATCGAAATCCCTCACTTCTCAACATATGGTGTTTTCGAAGATGCGCTAGAAGATGTTATTGCTGATCTTGAAGCAGATATTAAAGATCTTAACGACAAGATCGCAAATCTTGAAGGTAATAATACTGATTTAAAACAAGAATTGTCTGATTTAAAAGCTAAGGTTACTGAAATTGAAACAGAAAATCAAGAACTCTTAGCAATGATTGCTCAGATTTTAGCCGAAATTGAAAGATTAGAAGCTCAATTAGCTGAGCAAGAAATAACAACCCCTGAAGATGTACCTGGCCAAGACCAGACGGATGAAGGTTCTGAGGGTGATCAACCTGAAGAATCAGAAGGTACTGAAGGTTCAGAAGATGAAACTTCGGTTGATTCAACAGAGTCTAAAGGAGATGCACTACCAAAAACAGCAACAGCATTATTTAATTATTTATTAATTGGAACTTTGATGCTGATTGCAGGTGCTGGACTAGCACTCTACACACGTAGACGCCGTCACAAAGTATAATAATTTATCTGATTAGACCACCTTACTCGACTTAGAGTAGGGTGGTTTTTCCTGTTCGCAAAACGATTAAATTTAATATTAGTAGAGAAACTTCACAAACTATATATGTTTACATGAATACTAAGGTAGAAATCACAAAATACTTGCACAAGTTTTCTGGATATGATATTCTATTGAACGTGTATGCAATCGCTTGCCTATTAGTTGCACAACCAAATGTAAACTGTAATTTTTAAAACATATATAAAGAGTGAAGGGTGAACATAATGAATACTAAAAAATGGTGGAAAGAAGCCGTAGCCTATCAAATATATCCGCGCAGCTTTAAAGACTCCAATGGCGATGGAATCGGTGATATCCAAGGAATGATCGAAAAATTAGATTACCTAAAAGATTTAGGAATCGATGTGATTTGGGTGAGTCCAATTTACGAATCACCAAATGATGACAATGGTTACGACATTAGTGACTATAAAGCAATTCTTGATGATTTTGGTACAATGGAAGATTTTGATCTATTATTAGCTGAAACACATAAGCGTGGCATGAAGTTAATTATGGATCTAGTTATCAACCACACGTCTGATGAACACGAATGGTTTATCGAATCACGCTCATCGAAAGACAACCCATACCGTGATTACTACATTTGGCGACCAGCTAAAGATGGCAAAGAGCCAAATAACTGGGAGTCAATTTTTAACGGATCTGCATGGGAATATGACGAAAAAACAGATGAATATTACTTACATGTTTTCTCGAAAAAACAACCTGACCTAAACTGGGAAAATCCAGAGGTAAGAGAAAGCTTATATGACATGGTTAACTGGTGGCTAGACAAAGGAATTGACGGCTTCCGAGTTGATGCGATTTCACATATTAAAAAAGTTGAAGGCTTACCTGATATGAAAAACCCTGATAACAAACAGTATGTTGAAGCATGGGAAGGTCATATGAACCGCCCTGGAATTGAAAAATTTCTGACTGAGTTTAGGGAGCGTACATTGCGTAATTATGACATTATGACGGTTGGTGAAGCTAACGGTGTTAGTTTAGATGATGCAGAAAACTGGGTTGGCGAAGAGAACGGTTATTTCAATATGATCTTTCAATTTGAGCATATCGGTCTTTGGAACACGAGCTTAGAAGGCGGACTTGATTTAGCATCATTTAAGCGGAGTTTAACGAGATGGCAAAAAGGTTTAGAAGGAAGAGGCTGGAATGCACTTTTCTTTGAAAATCATGACCAACCGCGTTCAGTTTCTGCATGGGGTAATGATACGAATTTAAGAAAAACATCAGCAAAAGCATTAGCAACCTTATACTTCTTTATGCAAGGAACACCATTTATTTATCAAGGTCAAGAAATTGGGATGACGAACGTTCAATTTGACTCAATTGATGATTACGATGATGTCAGCATGAAAAACTACTACCGAATTGAACGAAGTGAAGGCAAGTCACACGAAGAAATTATGCAAGTGATCTGGAAAAACGGGCGTGACAACTCTCGTACGCCAATGCAGTGGACAAGTGAACCACAAGCAGGCTTCACTAAAGGTACACCATGGATGAAAGTTAACCCGAACTATCCAGATATTAATGTTGAGCAGAACTTAAATGATCCAGATTCAATCTACCATTACTACCGGAAGATGATTGAATTACGCAAGTCAACAGACGCATTAATTTATGGAACGTATGATTTAATCGCTGAAGATCATGAGCAAATTTATGCATATACGAGAACATTAAACGGTGAGCGGTATGCGGTCATTGTCAACATGTTTGACGAAGAAGCAAGCTTAGATTTATCGAATGATTTGTCATTTGCAGAATTAAAAATGGCTAACTACCTGATCGTAGATGAATTGAACGCAAACCTCATTTTACGACCATATGAAGCAAGAGTTTATCAACTGAAATAATTGTTAGGTGTTAGTGATTTCATTCGCTAACACCTTTTTATTAGTTTAGGAAATTATAAAATCCGTTCGTTTTGGATAACTTTGTGTTTCTCAAATGTCTAAGGACCTTTATGAGTAATGTCTAACAATTTGTCGCTTTTCATTGTATATCAAAGGTATTTTAAGTGAGATACCTGATGATAAGCTCCTATTCGTTAGACATCGGCTTGATTCAGAGGTTTATCTCTGACGATTAGCCCTTATTCGTGAGAAATCACACCGAAGCAGAGGACGATCCCTGACGATTAGCCCTTATTCGTGAGAAATCATACCGAGGCAGAAGACGATCTCTGACGATTAGCCCTTATTCGTGAGAAATCACACCGAAGCAGAGGACGATCCCTGACGATTAGCCCTTATTCGTGAGAAATCATACCGAGGCAGAAGACGATCTCTGACGATTAACTCCTATTCGTTAGAGATCGTTACGATTTTGAGGGGATCTCTGATGATTGGTGCTTATTCGTTACCCCTCTAACGATTTTCCAGCGATACAGGATACGATTAGCTCTATTTGTTACACCTACCGCGATTTTTTTATTAGCATCATTTACAGAAAATTCTTACAAATTATAATTGGAGCAAGACCAAGAAAACTGCTATAATAGTGGTTGGGCAGTTTTTTGAAAGCAGGTGAATACAATTCAAACAGAAAAATTACTCGTAATTGACGGCTTTAATTTACTCAGCCGTGGTTATTTTGCGACAGCATACAACAAAACAGAGGATCAATTACCGAAAAACTCGAAAGGGCTTTTCACGAATGGCTTACATGTTTTCTTACAAAAATTATTTAACTTAATTGAAGAGTATCAAACGACACATCTAGTTGTTGCCTGGGATGTGAAGCGGGAAGATACAGCAAGACGTCAAAAGTACGATTTTTATAAAGCGATCCGGAGTGAACTTGCTCCAGCGCTCATCCAACAACATGAAACATTAAAAACTGTGCTCGACCAAATGGGAATTAAGCAATACACGATGGCACCGCATGAAGCGGATGATATTATCGGTTCGATTACAAACATGTGGTCAACTAACATGCAGACAGATTGCTTGATTTATAGTAATGATAAAGATTTCTACCAACTTTTAAATCAGCATACATCCCAAGTTTTCAACCAGAAAAGGGTGGAAACTTTTTATACGATAAATGATTTTAGAACTGAATTTGGCATTGAACCAAGTCAATGGATTGATGTGAAAGCATTGTTAGGTGACTCAAGTGATAATGTGCCAGGGGTTGCAGGTGTTGGGGCAAAATCAGCACTACCACTAATTCAAATGTATCAATCGGTTGAAAATATTTATCAGCTCCTGCCAGATCTTGACCCGAAATTCAAACGTAATATTAAGAAGTTAATTGAGGGAAAGGAAATGGCAGAAGTGAGTAAAGAATTAGTTACGATCAATCAAGATCTTGATTACTTTAAAACGATTGACTCAGCTGAGTTTATTTTTCAACCCAATTTTGCGAAGATCATGAACGTACTTGATCAAATTGAAGTGCGAATTCGACTACGTACGTATTAAAATATTGTAAAAGGAGAAATTAAAGCAGATGGGGACAGTATTGCAATACTTTATTATTAGTTTACTAGCAAGCATCATCGGAGCAATTGCCGGTATTGGTGGGGGAGTCTTTATCAAACCAATCCTTGACTTTCTCGGTGATTATCCACTCGCGACAATCGGCATCCTCTCATCAACGACTGTCTTGACGATGTCGGTTGTCTCGCTTTGGACGAGGCGTCGAGATAGTCTTTAAGCTATCCCTAGCAGGTCTTGTGCTATTGAATTTATATAACTTGTATTTGTATTTATAGTTTACTCTACGAAGGATATTCAGGTGATAAGCCACTTGAATATCCTATTTTCATATCTACTAAATAAATTAAATTATTTAATAAAGATATAGTTTCTTAGGATAAAAATTTTAAGAGTTATAGTTTGTAAGGTATCTTCTAAGTCTAATACGGTTACATAGAATGTAAGCGTTTTATATAATGGAGGAGTATAACCAATATCATTCGGAAGGAGGCACAAGTAGAATCGCAATTTGTTCTGCAATTTTTTCAAACGTTAGACCGTAAGACTAATTAAAATTATTAGAATTTTATTAATCTTTAAGGAGGAATGTTGAAAGATGGTAAAGATGCTTAAAAAGTATGAACGTTCGATCGCAATTCTATTAATTGCTTTCTTAGCAATACCACTGAATCTCTTCACATCGCTTGCGACAGTGTTGGCGGAAGATGGGGGAGATTCAGTTGGAGAGAATGTAGTAATACATCATGATTTTGAATCAGATGATACACATGGATGGGCTCCGTTAGGATGGGGAGATGGAGCTAAAATTGTAATTACAGATGAAGAGGCGGCTCACGGTGAACAATCATTAAAATTCTATGATCGAGAAGGTGTTAATTCAAGTTTATCCTTGAATTTAATTGATAAATTAGAAAAAGGTCAAACATATGATATCAGTTTCGATGTTAAGATGAGTGAGGGTACAAGTACTCTTCGATTAGCATCAGTATATAAATATCCAAATACGTCAAATGAGACTCCTTGGTTAATTGGAAATAAAGATGTTGGACCAGATGAATGGGTATCATTTGAACTATCTGATTTTGAGTATCACGAAGAAACATCTGAGTTTATTGTTTATATTGAGACAGATGATAGTGGAAGTGATGCAGATTTTTATTTAGATAACTTTAAAGTAATCCAGCATGAAGATATTGAAGTTCCAGAAGAGCCATTTGAACCGGTTGAGGTTTTAAGTTTTGATTTTGAGGCTGATTCTACAGAAGGTTGGTTTAATTTAAATTGGGATGGTATGGGGCCAGCTGAAATTAAAACTACAGATGAAGCATTTAGTACTGGTGAACAATCACTAGGATATTTAAATCGTCCATCAGATTTAGAATCACGACTTTCTTATAATCTAGGAGAAGATTTAACGCCTGGTGAAATTTACACCATTAGTTTTGATGTTAAGTTAAAAGAGGGTAATGATAATTTCGTATTTGCGGCAAAATACACTAGCCCGGCTCAAAGCAATGAATATCCATGGCTTAGTGGTGAGATTGCTGTAGGGTCAGATGATTGGACGTCATATACTCTTGAGAACTTTGAATATTATCACAATTCAACAGAATTAATTGTATTCTTGCAGACGCAAAGTACAAAAAATGATTTTTATCTAGATAATTTTAAAGTTATGCATGTAGGTAGCTTAGAAGAACCAGAGGAAGAGGATTTAGAGGAAATTCCTGAGGATGAAAGAGTTGCAATTTTTACAGATTTTGAAGATGGAACATCACAAGGATGGGTAGCGCGTAACGATAATGAGGAATTAACTGTGGCTGATATTGGTGCTAACGATAGTTCTCATAGCTTATTAGTTGAGAATCGTCAAAGTTCATCAGATGCAGCGATAATTGAATTCCTTGATAAGATGCATCCTGGATATGAATATGAATTTAGTTTATGGGTGAGATTAGCAGAAGGAGAAGAAGATACACAATTACAGTTATCAGCTGCTGAAACGGTTAATGGTGAAACATCTTATTATCCACCAGTTATCGATCAAGTTACGATTACTGCTGATGAATGGGTATACCTTGAAGGTGTATATGCAGTACCTAGAGCAATTGAAGCTTTAGCGTTTTATGTTGAAGAACCATATGATGCAGATTCAACATCTGGTGTTTCTTATTATATTGATGATTTCAGAGCAGAAGTTTTTATACCTGATTATCCTGTACAAACGGATCTAACACCATTAAAAGATATTTATGAGGATATGTTCCTTATTGGTAATGCTGTGGAACCTGTTCATTTTAATGGTAGAACTTTAGAGTTGTTAAGACACCATCATAATTTGGTAACTGCTGAAAATATTATGAAGCCAGAAAACTATTATAGTGGTGGAGAATTTACACATTCTCGTCAAGATCGATGGTTACAGAATGCTGTGGACAACGATCTATTAATTCATGGTCACGTGTTACTATGGCATTCACAATCAGAAGAGTCACTTTATCGGAATCCAGATGGCTCTTATAAAACACGAGCAGAAGCATTAGCAAATATGCATGAGCATATTGAGAATGTTATGAGAACAGCTGATGAGGCTGCTGGAGATAATATCATCAGTTGGGATGTAGTCAATGAGGCACTAGCTGGTAATTGGAGTAATCCAGAAGATTGGAAGGCTCAATTACGTTCCACTCCTGATGTAGGTTGGCTCCATTCAGTTGGTGATGACTATATCTATGAGGCCTTCAAACATGCACGTAAAGTTGCTGATGAGTTAGGCCGTCATGATATGGTTCTATACTATAATGACTATAATGATCATGTTCAAGGAAAAGCTAGAACAATGTATCATATGATTAAGGATATTAATGAGCAGTATGCTGAAGACTTCCCTGAAGATTCACGTAAATTAATATCAGGTGTTGGTATGCAAGCTCACTACACGACGACGGTAAATGTTGCAAATGTCAGAGAATCCATTGAAAGATTTATTGATTTAGGGATAGAAATTGGTGTGACAGAGCTTGATGTTGGTGCCTCTGAAGGGACGACATTAACTGATAGAGAAAATAGAGAACAAGCATACTTCTATGCTCAACTATTTGATCTATATAGAGAGCACTCAGACCATATTTCTCGAGTCACTTTCTGGGGCTTAAGTGATGGAAATAGTTGGAGAAGTGCAACTAACCCATTATTATTTGACCGTAATTTGCAAGCGAAGACAGCTTATTTTGCTGTAGCTGATCCTGAAACTTATCTTGCTGAAAATGAAGACCCTGGTCAAGTAGTTGCAAGACAAGGAAATGCAGCATTTGGAACACCAGTAATTGATGGTGAAATCGACGATATTTGGAATGAAGCACCAGTACTTCCGATTAATCGATTCCAGACGGCTCACAATGGTGCTACAGGAGAAGCAAGAGTATTATGGGATAATGAAAATATTTATGTACTAGTTGAAGTTAACGATAATGAACTTGACAAATCTAACTCACAAGCTCATGAACAAGATTCAGTCGAAGTATTTATTGATGAACAGAATACGAAGTCAGCATCTTATGGTGAAGGACATGGTCAATATCGTGTAAACTTCGATAATGAACAATCATTCAATGGTGTTACAGGTGAAGGTTTTGAATCAAGAACAGTAGTTAATGGAACGAATTATCTAGTAGAAATGAAGATACCGTTTACTACGACTACCTTAGAAGCTGGAGAAAAAATCGGCTTTGATGTCCAAATTAATGATGCTGTAAATGGGAACCGTAACAGTGTTGCCATTTGGAGTGACGTTAACTCTGGTATGGGATGGTCAGATCCATCTGTATTTGGTGAAATAATGTTGTTAGCTGATGTTCCAGAAAATGAAGTTATTATCGAAGAAGGTTCACAAGTTGAAATTCAACCTGAACAGAAAGTGATTGTAAAATCAGGTGATAAAGAGGTCTCAATTAAAGCTCCTGCTAATTTACCAGCAGGTACAGAAATTAAAGTAAACTTTGTCGATCCAACTACAATTGTTGATCCTAAATCTGATAGTGGAGTGGAACTTGAGATTGCTGGTGCGATTGTTACTGTTGAGTTAATATTCCCTGAAGGATTTGAAGATTTCGAAGGTGAGTTTGAATTGACACTAACTTATAACACCGATTATCAGTGGGTTTCAGCATTCTACTATAATGAAGATGAAGGTGTTTGGGAGCGTCGTACAGGTGGGATCATTGACCGCGATAAAGGTGAGGTTCGATTAACTGTAAGTGGCTTCTCAACATATGGTGTTTTTGAAGTTGGAGCTGAAGAAGTAATTGAAGATCTTGAAGAAGTGATTCAAGATTTAACTAACCGTGTTAATGAATTAGATGAAAATGTTGCTGGTCTTGAAGAGTTAATCGCAGAATTAAGAGCGGAATTAGAAGGCTTACGCACTTCTGATCAAACTCTAAGAGATCTCATTGCTGATCTACTTGCTAGATTAGAAGCACTTGAAGAACGTGTTGCTGAATTAGAAGGTGAAGATGGCTCAACTGGTGGTACGGACGGTGATGATACTGGGGATACAACGCCAGGTACAGGTGATGAAACTGACGAAGAACCAGTCCTAGTTGGTGATTCTGAGGATGAATCTGACGATGAGTCGGAAGCAACAACTGAAGATTCAAATGGTGATAAGTTACCATCAACTGCAACTTCACTATTCAATTACATGTTAATTGGTGTGTTAGTGTTACTTGCGGGTGCGGGATTAGCGTTATATAGTTATAAACGCAAAAGAGCGTAAGTGTTAAAATTCAATCACCCTACTCAATCTGAGTGGGGTGAGTTTTTTTATGAAAGCAATTGGGTTTAGTTTTTGGGATAAGATATATACGTCGGTTGTTTACTTACATATGGTGATTCTATAAAATTATTAGTAGAAGCGGTAGTTCATATTTTTTTCGCTTGTGAAAATGAAAGGGGTTACATTGGATCGAGAAGGGGGATTTTTGTGATGAGAAAGTTAACACGTTTAGTTGTCTTGATGTTAGTTGCAGTTTTAATTTTTCCGTCAAAATTAGTGACACCGTTATTGGTGGTTGATGCTGAAAGTGAGACGACAATTTTTCATGAGACGTTTGACAGTGAAGAAATGGTCTTTCTTCAGTCGGGAGGAGCGTCGCTTAGTTATCTGTCGGGTCTTGATTTTACTGAGAATGGGCATGGGTTGTATGTGGATCGGCGGATGAATGACTATGATGCGGCTGATTTGGCGTTTGCTCAGTTGGGGCTTGAGGATCGACATACATATTCGGTAACTGTTGCAGGTTATGTCGATGTTGATGAGGATGTGCCTGCTGGGGCGGAGATTGTTTTGTCGTTGGTTGATAGTTATACGTGGATTAACAACTTGGAAATCAATGCAGGTGAGCAGTTTGAGTTAACGGCTGAATTTACGGTTGATCTTTTAATGGATGAGAAAATTCGAATTCAGTCGAATGAAAATGGAAAAAATGTGTCTTTTTATGTGACTGAGGTTGTGATTGAAGAGGTGGGGGCGCCTGCAGCTGAGGCGAGTGTTGAGGAAGAGCGCAAACCGGCAAAGCAATTGGAAACGATTACGTTTGAAGATGGTGAATTGCATGGTTTTGAAGCGCGTGGTGGTAATGAATTGTTGACAGTGACGGATGAGGCGAACTATACGCCGGGTGGTTCGTCTGCTTTGAAGGTTGAAAGTCGTCAGCAGGATTGGAATGGGCCCTCACTTCGGATTGAGCAGTTTATTGATAAGGGGAGCGAATATCATCTATCTGTTTGGGTAAAATTGATTGACCCGGGTAGTGCGGAGATCACGTTGTCGTCGCAGATAGGTAGTGGGGACTTTGGTGCATCTTATAATAATATTCAAACCAAAACAGTTTCTGTTGATGATAATTGGATTAAGCTTGAGGGAACGTATCGCTATTCAAGTGTTGGTGATGAGTATGTGACGCTTTATATTGAGAGTTCGAGCCCGAATGCATCATTTTATATTGATGATGTTAGTTTGATTAAAACGAATACTGATTTGCTAGAAATTCAAAGAAATCTGACGTCAATCAGTGAGGTTTACAAAGATTATTTCATGATTGGTAATGCCGTATCGACGTCAGATTTTGCTGGTGATCGTTTGACATTACTGAAGGGTCATCACAACTTAGTGACGGCAGAAAATGCGATGAAACCGGACTCTGCTTATAATAATCGTCATTTTGATTTTAATGCGGAGGATATGTTTGTTCAAATGGCGTTAGATGAGGGGCTTGCGGTCCACGGTCATGTTCTGGTCTGGCACCAACAATCACCTGAATGGCTCTGGGCAGATGATGCAGGTGAGTCGTTAGCGCGAGAAGATGCGCTGGTAAACTTGCGGACGCATATTGAGACAACGGTCGCACATTTTGGTGATAGTGTGATTTCGTGGGATGTTGTTAATGAGGCGATGAACGATAACCCACCGAATCCAGAAGATTGGCAGGGCTCATTACGGCAATCTGGTTGGCTTCAGGCGATTGGACCCGATTATATTGAAGAATCGTTTCGAATTGCTAAAGATGTAATCGATCAAAATGGTTGGGATATTAAGCTTTACTATAATGATTACAACGATGATAATCAGCAAAAAGCCGAAGCCATTTATCAAATGGTGAAAGAGATTAATGAAAATTATGCTGCCGAAAATGATGGGGAACTTTTAATTGATGGGATCGGGATGCAAGGACACTATAACATCAATACAAACCCAGAGAACGTCAGACTTTCTCTTGAAAAATTCGCCTCCTTGGGTGTTGAGGTTGGTGTGACGGAGCTTGATGTCACTTCCGGTAGTGACGGAGAGCAGACTGAGGAAGAATTGAATCAGCAAGCTTATTTATATGCACGTCTATTCCAAATTTATCGGGATAATCATGAGCATATTTCCCGCATTACATTTTGGGGTTTAGATGATGGATCAAGCTGGCGTTCGGATCAAAGTCCACTGCTGTTTGATCGAAATATGCAGGCGAAACCAGCGTATTATGCTGTCATTAATCCGGACGAGTTTTTAGCCGATTTTGAAGTCATTGAGGCGGATGCACGACTTGGAAAAGCGGCTTATGGCACACCTGAAATTGATGGTAAGATTGATGATATTTGGGGTGAAGCACCTGTTTTACCAATTGATCGCTATCAAGGCGCCTGGCATGGTGCCAGTGGTGAAGCGCGTGTGCTTTGGGATGAGGAAAACTTATACGTTTTAGTTGAAGTCAATGATTCTGAACTCGATAAAACGGCAGAGGATGATGATCAACATGATTCTGTCGAAGTGTTTATCGAAGAAAGTAAACAGAAATCAACCTTCTATCAAGACGGTGATGGTCAATATCGAGTCAACTTTGATAATGAAGCGTCATTCAGTCCAGAAGGGATAAGTGAAGGTTTTGAATCAGCAACAACAATCGATGGGACAAACTATCTTGTTGAAATGAAGATTCCATTTACAACAATTACACCAGAAGCGAACTCAGAAATTGGCTTTGACATTCAGATTAATGATGCCGTCAACGGCTCAAGAGAAAGTGTCGCGATTTGGAATGATTTAAGCGGGATGGGCTTCCAAGATCCATCTGTTTTCGGAAACTTAACGCTTGCAACATCAGTTGACCAAAGTGAATTAACACCGATTGAAACAGGTTCAAGCGGTTCAACAACTTTAATTGTTTCGTTAATTATTGCTGCGATTGTTATAACGGCAGGCGGCTTAACACTTTACCATAAAAAACGCCGAAATCAATAAGATTATCAAAATCACCTTGCTCTTGAGTGAGGTGATTTTGATATCGAAAAGCTAATTTAGATAAAAAGATGCTGTTTACTGTGGTAAGATACAGTTAAGTGCTTTTATTGAATTGATGATGGGGTGGGTCTAATGTCAGAAAAATTGACAAATTATCAAACGAATAATGATGAGCTGAATCATATTATTGAAAAAGGTAAAGATTTTTTTATTAAAGAGATTATACCAAGTCATTTAGCTAACACAAAGAAGCTTGTAAAACTAAAGGAATTTAATCTAAATCCGTTCTTAGATAAATATAAGGCGAATTTTTTAACAGGTAATATTGAGCCTCTCAGTATCGCAAAAGCATTAGTATATCCAAGAGTTTTAGGAACTTCGATTAATACGACTTTTGGAAACAAATTGCAACGATTTTGCAGTGAAGTGCTAGAAGGTTATGCTTCAACAACAAGTGGGATTGATATTGAATACATTGATAAATTGGATGGTCATAAAAAGTATTGTCAGATTAAAGCAGGGCCAAATACAATCAATAAAGATGATGTGACGACAATTAAAAACCATTTCCACGGTGTGAGACAATTGGCTCGAACGAATGGAATCAGAATTGGGTTTGATGATTTAGTTGTTGGGGTTTTATATGGTACGAAAGAACAGTTAAGTGGTCATTATAAAGCGATTGATAAAGAGTTTCCTGTTCATGTTGGTGAGGAATTTTGGTATCGATTGACAGGTGAGATTGATTTTTATGACCGATTAACAGATGCAATCAGTGAGGTTGCTGTTGAATATGATGGATCAAAAATTATAAATGAAGTGATTGAAACATTAGCTCAAGAAATTGCTGAAACGAGTGGCTTTGAATATTGAATTTTCCTGTAAAATGATCTTAGAAATCCCCTTAATCTTTAAGACTTAGATTAAGGGGACTATTAATTAGAAGAGTTTATTTAAGACGTGAATGATTGATTTTCCGATCGCATTTGCCATATTGACAGGAACGGCATTACCTATTTGTTTGTAAGCATTATTTACGGAACAGTCAAAAATCCATTCATCAGGAAAACTTTGAATTCTAGCATACTCTCTAACAGTAAATGGTCTTGTTTCATCTGGATGGCAACGTTCGGTTTGCTTTTGGGCAGGGGAACAAGTTAGTGTTAGTGACGGCTCATCCCAAGATAAGCGTCTCGCCATTCCAGTTCTTCCACCGCCTGAGTAATAGCTTTTACCCATATATTCTTTTGCTATATCTTCAGGTAGATCCCTCCAATAACCTCCTGGTGGAACGAGCTCTAATACTTGTTTCTTTGAATCAGGATATTTAGAGCCAGGAGATTCAGGAACATCTTTTAATATGTCTTTTAGGACGAGCTCATAGCCATATGGCTTTGGGAACAAATAATCAATCTCTTGATTTTGATAGACAATATCATTACGGACACCGATGATAACAATTCGTTCTCGCTTTTGTGCAACATCGTAATCTAGTGCTCTTAGAACTTTCCACTTTACTTTGTATCCAATATTCTCAAAAACATCTAGCATAGTTTTTAAAGTTTTGCCTTGATCGTGATTAACAAGACCTTTAACATTTTCCGCTAAGAACATTTTTGGTTTTAGTTGTTCTAAGATTTTGGCATAATGGTAAAATAGTGTTCCTCTTGCATCTTGAAGGCCTCTTTTTTTACCTGCATAACTAAATGCTTGACATGGATAGCCACCAGATAATAAATCGAGTTCACCGACTTCAGGAAGATCTAGATAATTTTCGAGTCCTTTTTCAGTAATTACTTCAATATCTTCGTGGATAACTTTCCAATTTGGTCGATTTGTTCTTAATGTTTGACAAGCAAATTTATCAAATTCAATTAAACCAATTGTCTCAAAGCCTGCTTCTTCTAATCCAAGTGCTAAACCACCTGCACCAGCAAACAGTTCTAATACTGTGTACTTTTGTTTTGGCTTAACATGACGAATCTCGATAAATTGATCGTTAGATTGGGCTGCTTCCTCAGATCTTGGTTCATTTGTTGACTCTTGTAAGTTTAAATCAAAAGAAAGTTGTTCGGTTATATCTTCTAATCTCACATTTAATGTTTCACAGAGCTTCATTGCATTTGATTTAATTGGATTATAATTTGGAGATAGGATTGTTGATAATTGACTTTTACTAATTCCAAGCTGTTCTGCTAGTTCTTTTTGAGTTTTAATTCCATGATCTTTCATGTAACTATGTACTTTTTCTTTACTGATAATATACGACAATGAAAACCCCTCCCAAAAGTTTAAATATTTTATAAACTTTAATAAGGGTTATTTTAATGATTGAGTCGTCAAAAGTCAAATGAAAAAATTGTCGAGTAACTAAGATAATTCATTCAAATCATCTAGCTAAATCCAAAGATCCGACTGATTTTGCTGCTGAAAAACCAATGGAAATAGCGAATTAGACTTGCTTTTGAGTGTTTTGCTAAGGTGCGTCAGGATTGAGTGTGCGTTATTGTTAAGTCACCGCGGAATAAAGAGTCAGGTGCCTGATCTTAGGAGCAGTTGGATGATCGATAATTTTGAGCTTTTGTTAAAAGAGTATGAGCCGATGATTTATCATTTGTTGAATAAGTATCATGTTAGGGATCCCGAGTATGAATACTATCAGGAGCTAGCAATTGCGCTTTGGCAAGCGTCCAGGGATTATCGACCGGGAGAGATGAAGTTTTCAACATATGCGTATTCGAAGATGAACTATCGTTTGATCGATTTGTTTAGAAAAAATAATCGTGTTCGTGAATTGAAGGAGCTATTGATTCGAGAGCGACGGGATCAGCTTGTTTTTACGGAATCAAGTTATGAGCAGGATCCAGTTTTTCTGCAACAAATTAAGAGCTGTCTAACTGATCGGGAGTGGCTCTGGTTTGAGGGGCAAATTTTACAGGGGAAAAGATTGGTTGAAATTGCTGAAGAATATGGTTTGAAGGCAAATGCAGTAAGACATTGGAAGCGTCGAGCTGTTGTGAAAATTCGCAAGTTACTAGATTGTTAACTGTAAAAGGGTAATTCCTCCTTTTTTGTCTTGAATCAGATAAAATCACTAATAATGTCTCAAAGAGTAAGAATTTTTGAATAGGAAGGATTTTGTAAGCGTTATATAATAAAGATAGTGAAGGAGGAATGCAAATTGACTTTTGAATATCATGTAGCAAAAAATGGATCTGATTTAGGGAAAGGGACAAAACAAGATCCTTTTCTAACAATTAATAAGGCTGCTTCGGTTGCTGTTGCAGGTGACACAGTGATTGTTCACGAAGGTGAGTATCGTGAGTGGGTGAATCCACAACATCCGGGCTTAAGTGAATGGCGTAGAATAACGTATCAGAGTGCTGAGGGTGAAAAGGTTGTGATCAAGGGATCAGAGCAAATTGACACTTGGGAACAGCTAGATGGCACTGTATGGAAAGTTGTCATCCCTAATGAATTTTTCGGGAGTTACAACCCGTATAAGGAAGAAATCTTTGGTGACTGGATTGTCGATAATAAAAACCGTCATTTAGGTGAGGTTTATCTGAATGGGAAGTCATTCTATGAAGTACCGACATTAGATGAAGTTAAAAATCCAGTAAAACAAACAGAAGTGGTCGACCACTGGACAAGAAAAACAGTTCCAATGCATGATCCAGAGCAAACCGTTTATACGTGGTATACAGAAGTAGATCTGGAGAATACAACGATTTATGCGAACTTCCATGAGTATAATCCGAATGAAGAATTGACAGAAATTAATGTTCGTAAAACAGTTTTCTTCCCTGAAAAAACAGGTATGGACTATATTACGGTTAGAGGTTTTGAAATGGCACATGCAGCTACGCCATGGACGCCACCAACAGCTGATCAACCGGGCTTAATTGGTCCACACTGGAGTAAGGGGTGGATTATTGAGGATAATATTGTCCATGATGCTAAGACAAGTGGGATTAGTTTAGGTAAAGAAATCTCAACTGGAGATAACCACTTCTCTAAGCGTAAGGATAAGCCAGGTTATCACTATCAGATCGAAACAATTTTTGCAGCTCATAAGCAGGGTTGGAGCAAAGAATTAGTTGGTTCACATATTGTCCGAAATAATGTGATTTATGATTGTGGTCAAAACGGGGTTGTTGGACACTTAGGTTGTATTTTTAGTGAAATTTACAATAACCATATTTATAATATTGCGATGAAGCGTCAATTCTGGGGACATGAAATTGGTGGAATTAAGTTACATGCGCCGATTGACACGCATATTCACAACAACCGTATTCATGATACATCACTTGGTATTTGGTTAGACTGGCAATTACAAGGTACGCGAGTTAGCCATAACATTTTCTACCGAAATAACCGTGACTTGTTTGTCGAAGTGACGAGTGGTCCTTTCATGATTGATCATAATATCTTGACGGCTGATTATGCGTTAGATAACCATGCTCAAGGTGGGGCTTATATTAATAATATTGTCCGTGGAAATATGGTTCACCGTAAGATGCTTGATCGCTCGACACCATATCATGAGCCACATAGCACAGATATTAAGGGAACGGCGCCTGTTTATGGTGGAGATGATCGTTGGTATAACAATATCTTTGTTGGTGCTGAGGGACTTGATGAAGTCGGAACCGCACACTATAAAGGCTATACAACGTCATTAGAAGAGTATATTTCTAAGATTTATGATACGACGGGTGCTGATCACAGTGCATTTAACGTTGTTGAGCAGCCTGTTTACATTAATGATAATGCGTACTTGAATGGTGCGACGGCGTTTGAGCGTGAGGAAACAAATCTTGTTTCAGATTTTGATCCTGAATTCCAACTTGTCGAAGAAGGCAATGAAGTTTATCTGGAGTTAACGCTTCCAGAAAACTTTGAGGACTTCAAAGGTGATGTTCACTCAACGAGTACGCTAAATCGTGTCCGTTTAACAGATGTTGAATTTGAAAAGCCACATGGTGGTGAGTTAGTGCTTGATACTGACTTACTTGGCGAAGTTAAAGAAGGTAAGACTGTCTTAGGTCCACTTTCAAATCTTAAAGCAGGTAAGAACCGGATTAAAGTCTGGGGTTAATTAGATTTTAAAAAGAGGGGAACTGATCCCTCTTTTTTTGTTGAGTATAATGTTTTCTTATTACATTTAGTCTGATCTATTTTTTGAAAAAGATAAATTTAAACAAAAAAAGACTGAAAAAACCCCGAATAAACTAGCTTTATTATGGAAAATAAGTTAAAATAAGAGTAAGAAGATCATGCTTAGAAATGCAAAAAATCCTAAACGGAGGTTGTTGTGATGATCATAATCGTGATATTTTTAGCTGCTACTTTATTTTGGTTTGCGTTCAAGTTTAACACTCGTTCAATTAATCAATTTAGTTCTTTGTTAGCGAAGGGAGCAAATCGCACAGTTAGTCCGGAACCCAATTACATTCAATGTTCAAGTTGCAACAATGTTGTTAAGAGGTGTAGTACGGCGACTTACTGTGCTATTTGTCGGTTGTATTTGTAATTAGTGGAGGCTTTTATAATGAAGAATGATAAGTTTGACTGGCGTATTGCGCATGGGTCAATGATCGGTTTTTATATTTTGGGTATCATTGCTTTTTCTTTGATTGGTGATTTGAGTGAGTTGATCAATCAAATTATATTTGGTGTTTTCGTACTTGTGATCATTCGAGAGATTTGGCCGTTTATTGATCGTTATCGCCGAGAGAAGCAAAAATAACTGGACTTTCCAAGATAATTGGGAAGTCTTTTTAATTGTTTCTGTGATTTTGGTACTTAAGTAAAGGCTAAGTTACTACCAGATAATGTGATATAATTAGTTTGTAATGACGTCTGTTATTTTTAGATAGGGGTGCTGTGAATGTTTGGTGAAGATCGACCTTATGATGAAATTATTTATGAAAATTCGGAAAGCTATAAGCGAAATCTATGGCAAACAAGTTTTGGTTTACAGAAAGTTGATGGACTAAAACCGTCAGAATACCTTGTCGGATTATCAGAAGAAGAAATTAAAGGAAATAAGACATATGGTGATATTCACCAGGATTTAGATGCATATTACTCATCGTCTAGTGCAAATAAAGAAACTGAAGAGGCTGATAGAGTTTCTGTCAGTATTGCGGAATGGTTATCCCAACCTAGACCTTTCCAATTAAGTACAAGAAGATTAAAACAAATTCATCTACATTTATTTTCAGGTATTAACCGCTTTAAATATCCTATCGGAAAATTTAGAACGGTCAATATTTCAAAAGATGAACCGACCGAATAAAATGAACTAGCTAATGCTAAAAACTAATAAACAGATAGGTTGCTAAAGACTTTTATCATTCAAACGATAAGAGTCTTATTTTGTTTGTTATTGACAATGATAGCTGTCATCTGTTATTCTATTTATGACAAACAAAGTTGTCAATATGACTAATTAATTTGTCGGAGGAGAATGATGATATGCCACTTTATAATCAATTAAAAGTGTATCGAGCAAAATTGGGGCTTAATCAAGCGGAGATGGGTAAGCGTGTCGGTGTTTCGAGGCAGACAATTAGCCTAATCGAGCGGGGCGATTATTCGCCATCTGTCACGTTGGCGCTGAAAATCGCCAAGGAGTGCGGTGTCACTGTAGAGGAAATTTTTAGCTATGAGGAGGATGGAAATGAGTAAAGAAAAAAGTGATGGGGTGAAGTTGTTAAAGCAAGTATTCACAGGTATGGTGATTGGATTTGGACTAACGATTGTATTTTACTTTATAAACAAATTTACGATAAATTTTGATATTGTAGTAGAATATAGCCTGTTTATTCAGATTGCAGTTATCTTGTTATTCTTCATACCATCGTATTTTTGGATTCAAAAAGCAAAACAACATTTTAGTCAGATTGATGAAATGATAGATGCGGATGATGATCTACATCGAGAGAAAGCAAAGCAGATGCTATTTCGAGCGATGCTATTCAATCGTTTATTCATTATATTAAGTTTTATTGGTGTAGGGTTTGCCTTTGATTTTGATAATCCATATATCCTAATATCGATACTGGCTTTCCTTGTTATAATTTTCCCAGGTGCAATGAATGAAGTTAAAATCTTTCGCATGATTCAAGCAAATGATCCAATGAAGAAGGGTGATCCTACTTCTTTGAAATTTAATAAGGATTATTTTCGAGTTTGGATGAAGGGGAAAAAACTCAAGTATATCAAATAGCTTATCATACCTATATTTTTATGGAATATGCTTTAATGGGGCTACTTACTCTGGCAATAGGCGCGAAAATATACCTTGATGTAGGTAACGGTCCAATTATAATTATCGGTTTAATTTGGCTCCTTCAATCGTCTGTGTATTTTTATCATTCGAAGAAATTTAGTAAATCTGAAACAATTCTATAAGTTAATCGCTTGATTCAAAGCCAAATTAATATGGTAAAATAGAAGTTAAGTTCAAAACTAAACTTCTTCGTGAATAAGCTCTGACAAATCACACGAAATTGTGTTTTGTTAGGGCTTATTTGTTGTAACAGATCGTGATGTGATTATATGTATGGTGTTGTTTCGTTCAGGAGTGAAACAAGTAGGATCTAATCGTGCCCTCAGTCGTGAAAAAATCGCTAATGAGGTAACGAATAGGTGCTAATCGTGCCCTCAGTCGTGAAAAAATCGCTAATGAGGTAACGAATAGGTGCTAATCATGCCCTCGGTCGTGAAAAAAATGCTAATGAGGTAACGAATAGGCGCTAATCGTGCCCTCTGTCTCGCAAAAATCGTTAATGAGGTAACGAATAAGAACTAATCGTCGGAGATCGTCCTCTACCTAGGTGTGATTTCTAATGAATAAGGGTTAATCGTCGGAGATCGCCCTCTAGCTAGGTGTGATTTCTAACGAATAAGAGCTAATCGTCAGAGATCGTCCTCTACCCAGGTGTGATTTCTAATGAATAAGGGTTAATCGTCGGAGATCGCCCTCTAGCTAGGTGTGATTTCTAACGAATAAGAGCTAATCGTCAGAGATCGTCCTCTACCCAGGTGTGATTTCTAACGAATAAGAGCTAATCGTCGGAGATCGCCCTCTAGCTAGGTGTGATTTCTAACGAATAAGTACTAATCGTCAGAGATCGTCCTCTACCTAGGTGTGATCTCTAACGAATAGAAACTAATCATCAGAAATCGGCGGAAAACGACTGTGAAGTACAATGAATAACTTTTTACGATCTGATAATTGATAGATTGAATAGGGGTAGGATCGATTGAGGTGATGGGATGTTATTGAGTTTAGCTTTATTATTGATTGTTGGGTTTGTGGCGATGAAAATCGTCAGCTATTTCCGCTTGCCGGGTTTAATAGGTCTGTTGATCGTTGGAGCTCTACTGGGTCCTCACGTGCTTGGCTTGCTGGATCAAAATCTACTACTCGTGTCACAGGATCTCCGGCAATTTGCGTTAATCATTATTTTAATCCGGGCGGGTCTGGGCTTACAGTGGCAACAACTAAAAAAAGTCGGTCGCTCGGCACTAAAAATCAGTCTGATCCCCTGTTTGCTAGAGGGGGTTACCGTGATGCTTGTCAGCCACCTCCTACTCGATTTCACACTAATAGAAGGAGGCATGCTCGGGTTTATTTTAGCAGCTGTTTCACCAGCGGTCGTTGTGCCAAGCATGATCGAGTTAGAAGAGTCAGGTTATGGAACAAACAAAGGGATTCCAACACTACTATTAGCCGGCACGTCAATTGATGATGTGTTTGCGATTACCATATTTAGTTTCTTTTTTGCATCAGCGACAGGTGTCGAACAGAGCATATTATCCGTCTTAGCCAAAATTCCTTATTCAATTATCGGGGGAATCATCGGCGGGATTATTGTAGCACTACTCATGCTACCGCTGATCCGCTCAAAACACATCACTCTAAAACACACTGAGCTCCTGCTAATCTTGCTCACATTCGCAACATTATACTTTTACATAGGCGAATCGCTCCAGCTAGCCAGTTTATTAGGCGTGATGGTGCTAGGTTTTGTGATTTTAGATCGTGCACCTGCTCAGGCAAAAATTTTCTCGCGTCAACTGGCGGCGATCTGGGTGTTTGCGCAAATTATTTTGTTTGCACTTGTGGGGGCTGAGGTTAATATTAAGGTTGCGATTGAAGCCGGGTTGATCGGACTTGTGATTATTTTTATTGGATTGATCGCACGCAGCGTTGGTGTTTGGCTCGCGACGGCTCGGTCAAACTTCACATATAAGGAGCGTCTTTTTTGTATGATTGCCTATTTACCAAAAGCGACGGTTCAAGCAGCGATCGGTTCATTACCGCTGGCCGCGGGTCTACAGTCTGGTGGGATCATCTTGGCAATTGCCGTCTTATCAATTGTTGTGACAGCTCCATTAGGCGCGATCGGAATTAGACTTGCTGCACCACATCTGCTCACCCAAAAATAGTTCAGCAATTTTTGATAAAAGAACTAACGGTTTTGATTGAGTTGGTTTATAATGGTTTAAAGATGGAGGGATGGTTATGTTTTTATATGAGATTGAGCCTGGTTTGGCGTTGAAGCCTTTGGAGTTAGGTGATGTAGAGGATTTGTTTACGTTGATTGATCAGTCGCGTGGGCATTTGCGATCGTATTTGGCGTTTGTTGATTTAACGAAAGCTATCGAGGATACGAGATCGTTTGTTGAGAAGGCGGTTCGTGATAATGCGGATCGGAAGGCGTTTACGGTGGTTATTATGGTTGATGATAAAGTGGCCGGATTGGTTGGATTTAATCAGATTAATTGGTCAAATAAAAATGCTGAGATTGGTTATTGGCTCGGTGAGTCTTTTGTTCGAAGAGGTGTGATGACGAAGGCTGTGCGGGTGTTGGTTGATCATGCGTTTGAACGGATGGATTTGAATCGTGTGGAGATTCGGGCGGCAACGGGCAATCTGGCGAGTCGTGGGGTTGCGGAAAAGTTAGCTTTTGTCCATGAGGGGACGATTCGAGAGAAGGAATGGGTCAACGATCGTTTTGTTGATCATGAGATTTATGGTATGTTAAAGAGAGATTGGCAGATGAACTAAAGAGAAAGTTGGAATAGAATGAAAAAGCAGACGTTTCAAGTTGAAAAGGAGACGGAATTGTTACCGTTTTTGCTAGCTAATATTGATCGAGGTCGGAATCATGTTAAGGGTGTGCTCAAGCGTGGGCAGATTCTAGTTGATGGTAAGTCGGAGACGAAGTTTAATGCTGTGTTGTTGCCGGGGCAACAGGTTGATGTGCTCAGTGAGGCGCCGTTGATTGATGCGTTGAAGGGTATTGAGATTCTGTTTGAAGATGATGATTTAATCGTTGTTAATAAAGAAGCGGGTCTCTTGACGATGGCTTCGCAACGGAATGATCATCAGCGCACGGCATATCGTGAATTGACGGCGTATGTGAAGCAGCAGAATCCAAAAGGACGGATTTTTATTGTCCACCGATTGGATCGTGATACATCGGGTGTTGTTGTTTTTGCAAAAAATGAACACACGAAATTTGCGTTACAAAAAGGTTGGCATGATGTTGTGGAGGAGCGGAGTTACCTTGCTTACGTTGAGGGTAAGGTTGAGAAGGAAGAGGCAACGCTCACGTCTTGGTTGAAAGAGACAAAGACGCATCAAGTGTACACGACGCCACATGCGGAAGGTGCTAAGAAGGCAGTTCTTCATTATAAAGTTGTCAGAACGGGTTCGCAGTTTTCATTGTTGAAGGTTGAGTTGGAGACGGGGCGTAAAAATCAGATTCGGGTTCAGTTGGCGGAAATCAATCATCCGATTGTTGGTGACAAGCGTTATGGCGCAACTGGAAATCCAATTGGTCGACTCGGATTACATGCATCGGTGTTGTCGTTTAAGCATCCGACAACTAAGCAACTTGTTCGGTTTGAAGCGCCGAGACCGAAGCAATTTAAGGTGAAGTAAGATGTATGTTTCGATTGCTGCAGCGGCTGAGTATTTAGAGATTTCAGAGCAAGAAGTGCGCCAATTAATTTTTGAACGCAAAATTCGTGCTGTCCATGATGGCGATCAGTATTTAGTCAATACGAGTCAATTTGATACGCACTTTAAACAGTTAGAAAACTATCGGGCGCTTGTTGATGAGATTCTCTCCGAGTCGATTCCTGAAAGCCCCGATGTAAAAGATGAAGATTAACTAAAATCACCTACTATTTGTATAGAGGGTGATTTTTTGTTAGATTTTGATTCCTTTTTTTTGAAGTTTACACGCGATCGCGGGTAAATCTCAAATATCGCGTGCAAATCCCAAAATTCGCGTGTAAAATTCAAATATCGCGTGCAAATCCCAGAATTCACGTGTAAATCTTAAATTTCGCGTATAAAACAAAATTAGAAACGTTTTATCTGTATGTTCACACTTAATTAACTGCATCAGAACGTAAGAACTGGCTACAGCTAGTTCTATCTAACCCAATCTCCGTCTTAGTACTGAGATGAAATAATTCCCAAGTTGGTATATTTTTTAGAAAATTCAGGTTATAATGGATTTACCAATTTGTTAGGGGTGAATAAATGGAGCCAATTGTAAGTGTTGAAAATGTTAAGAAAACCTACAAAAAGCGAAAAGAGGATACTGTTGTTAAAGCGGTCGATGATGTGTCTTTTCAAGTACATAAGGGAGAAATCGTTGGTTTGCTCGGTCCAAATGGTGCGGGTAAAACAACGACGATTAAGATGATTTGTGGTTTGTTGAAAATGGATGAAGGCAAAATTATCGTTAATGGTCTGGATAATGACAAGCATCGACTGAAAGCACTGAATCATATTAGCGCTGTTTTAGAAGGGAACAGGAACCTCTATTGGCGCCTCACCGTAAGAGAAAACCTTGAATATTTTGCTGGAAATCGAGGTAAGTCAAAAAAACAAGTTCAAGGTCAAATTAAATACTTATTGCAGCTCTTTCACTTAGAGGATAAAGAAAATGAACTCGTTAATCGCTTGTCACGTGGGATGCAACAAAAGCTCGCAATCGCAGTTGCAATGCTCGCTGACACTGAAATTATCCTCCTCGATGAACCAACGCTCGGTCTTGATGTCGAGACGAGCTATGAGGTCCGTGATATTCTCAAACAGATTGTTGAAAAAGAAAACCGCACGATCATCATTAGCTCGCATGATATGGGTGTGATTCAGGCTGTTTGCGAACGGGTGATTATTATTAATCACGGCAAAGTCGTTACTGACAATCGTGTTGAAGAGCTAATGGAATTATTTAATGCCCGCCAATACACAATCACGTTGGGGGAGTTTTTAACGGAAGAGCAATTAACGCAAATGACAGCTTGCTTTCCGAACTTCGAGTATGACTCAGAACAGGCTAAGCCGAAGCTGACAGTTGAGTTGTTGAGTGCTGAGCAGATTTATCAGGTGTTTGATATTCTTAAACAAAACGAAACACCAGTCGAAAATATTGATCGCAATACGATTAATTTTGAACAAGTGTTCATGGAAATTATTAAGGAGGATAGCGACTATGCAAACGATCCGTCTGTTTCAAGCGAACTTTCGTAAACAATTAGTCGAAATGAAACGTTATGCACCAAATGCGATCGCGCAATTTATGACGATCTATATTATTTTCATCGGCATGTTTTATGGACTTCAGTTGATCGGCAGCCCAGAAAGTCAAGCTGTCACCGTTCAATATACAATTGTCAGTTATATTTTTTGGTACTTATCATTGAATATTGTCAATGGAATGGGTTATGAAATTGCCAGTGAAGCCACGCGCGGAACCTTTGAACAATTGGGAATGTCGCCGAGTGGTATCTGGAGAATTCTTACGGTTCGCCTGCTCGCAAGTAGTTTACTGAATTCAATCGCGATCATTGCCTTACTGTATTTATCGATGCTGACCACCGGTGAATGGTTAAATCTCGATTTTATTTCAATCCTACCAATCTTCATTTTAACCTGTGCTAGTATGTTTGGCTTGTCTTTTATTATCGCAGGCTTAACGATTGTCTTAAAACAAATCCAAGCTTTTTTACAGGTTTTTCAATTTATATTAGCCGGGCTTACGTTTATTAGTCTAACAACGCCGATTTATCAACTAATATTGCCATTCACAAAAGGCTTGCAAATGATCCGAGCAATCATGATTGAAAATTATCATATTACTGATTTTAGTTACCTAGACTTTGTGATTTTAATTGTCAATGCACTGCTTTATCTTGGCATCGGTCTTACACTCTACTTATCTTGCGAACGATACGCCAGACAAAAAGGCTTACTCGGACAATATTAAACAATTTTTTATCAAAAATTCTCCTCACTTGTTATGAGAAATGATTCACGATAGAATAGTAATCAGAAAAGAGGGAGTACAATGACAAATCGAAAAGTAGATTTAATTAAGCAACTTGTCGGGATTCCGAGTCCATCGGGAAACACTGGAAAAGTGATTCAGTTTGTTGAAAAATATTTTCAAGACTTAGGTGTTGCAACGAAGCGGAACCGTAAAGGGGGCTTGATCGCGACATTACCAGGTGAGAATAATCAGGAGCACCGAATGTTGACAGCACACGTCGATACACTTGGTGCAATGGTAAAAGAAATTAAGCCGAACGGGCGCTTAAAGTTGGATTTAATCGGTGGCTTTCGTTATAACTCAATTGAAGGTGAGTATTGCGAGATCGAGACGGCGGCTGGTGAGATTCATACTGGAACGATTTTAATGCGTCAAACATCTGTCCATGTTTATCAAGATGCTGGGTCAGCTGAGCGTAATCAAGATAATATGGAAGTAAGGATTGATGCGAAAGTTGGCTCTGCCGACGAGGTGAGAGCACTTGGGATTGAAGTCGGTGATTTTGTTTCGTTCGATCCTCGGGTTGAAGAAACAGCAAATGGATTTATCAAATCCCGTCACTTAGATGATAAAGCGAGTGTGGCAATTTTGATGGAAGTTGTTCGTCAAATGGTTGAGGACAATGTTAAATTACCATACACTACGCACTTTTTAATTTCAAATAATGAAGAAATCGGTTATGGTGGTAACTCAAATATTAGCCCAGAAACAGTTGAATATTTGGCGGTAGATATGGGGGCGATGGGTGACGGTCAATCAACGGATGAGTATACGGTCTCGATCTGCGTCAAAGATGCGAGTGGCCCGTATCACTATGGATTGCGCAAGCATTTGGTTTCGCTCGCTGAAGAGAATCAGATCAAATATAAAGTCGATATCTACCCGTATTACGGCTCAGATGCATCTGCTGCGATTCGCTCGGGTCATGATATTATTCATGGGTTAATTGGTCCTGGCATTGATTCATCACACGCGTTTGAACGGACACACGTCGATTCACTTGAAGAGACAGAAAAGTTGATTAAAAAGTATTTGATGTCTGATTTGATTTCATACTAACTAATAAAACGAGCGGTCACTGTAATTTTACAGTAACCGCTCGTTTTTGCTTAAAAATGATCTGCCGGTGTAATATAAGTTTGTTGTACTGGAATGAAAGCTTCAAGTTGCTCAATTGCTTCGAGGTCACCTTGAATTAGCCCAAGATGATACAGTTCAAGCGGACGTTTGTAACCGAGAAAGAGCATTGTCAACATTTGAATGCTCACTTTGATGTCACTTTCGTTTTGATCGATTTTAGCTACATCCACACCTGAAGCAGAGCTTGTCAGCTGATAAGTCCCACTATTTTCTGCAAAAAATCCATCTTCGACAGTGATTGAAATTGACTTGTTTGGTACCTTATTATTAAATGGAAACTTCCTCAAAAATCCAAGCACATCAGCAATTCGCCCCATATAATAGTGATTGACTTTTTGTTCAAAGGTGGGATGGTTTAAGAGAAGTGCCAATTGATCATTCTCTGGTACGGTCAGCTCAACCTGTTCAACACTGGCATCATGATTACTGATAAATTCAAGTAACAATTTCTGACCATTTAATGAACTGTAGGCATAATCTTTAATTGTAAATCGACTGTCTTTCACGTGATAGATCACGTAGCCTTCTGGTTCACCTGTATCAGAGTAAGCAACGGCAATTTGCTTCGCATTCTTTAAAATTCTTTCCCGCCACCATTTTTCAGTTCGATTAAGCATCCCAGTATAATTTTTTGCAAAAGATTGATAAATGTGATCTAGGAAAGCTGGGTCTGGTTTGACTCGTCTTAAATAACCATTTGCCTGCCAATCTTGCTTAAAATAACTGATTGGGATTTGATATTCTTTATTGGTAAAAATAAGCTCCCAACCAAGCTTCCGATAAAACGGAAATGAAAAAGGCGAGAGGAATGAAACGGTTTGACCATTTTTGCACATCTCTGCTAATGAATGGTGTAGGAGCTTTTTGATCATTCCTTGCCTGCGATATTCTGGCCATGTCGCAACAGCAGCAATTCCACCCATCTCAAATAACTGACCATTAATATACGTTGACAATGGAATAACGTGCACTTTCGCAGCTAGCTGATCATCCATGATCCATCCCAAAATCTGAGCATCGCTTTTTTTGTTTATCTCAGCTAATTGTTCCTGTTCAGTTAATTCGTATTGAAAAGCAAATTGGTTCATCGCAACAATTTCTTCATTGTATGATTTGTCTAGCAGTTTAATTTCATTCAAAATAACCCCTCCAAACGCAATGTTGTATTCTATCATGTTAGCTTATTTGTGTAACTATGAAAAGGAAAAATAAAAACAAAACAAACAGTAAGTGAACGCTTTTACAGATTAATCGTTATTTAAAAGCAGCCTTAAGGAAGCCAGCTTATATCTGGTTACAAAAAATAAAAGGAACGGGTACTTCTTAACTAGCATCAACACTGTTACTCTTGCTTAATTGTAAACATTATCCAAATGCATAGAACCACCTTTAATTGGGCATTTACTTTTTTGAGCTGTTAGAAAAATATGAAATCTGAAAATTATGACTATATTTACACAACCCTAGTGAAGCTGATTTATTATATAAAGATAGATTATTCGTATTAAAAAAGTACCTTTCTAAATTTAGCTTAGTATAGATACTTTCATTTGTCAAATTAAGCGAGACAAAGTTTCATTGTTCACATGTTTCATAAAACACTCAATTGGTGTTTGATAATTTAATGATTTTCTAGGAATGTTGTTTCTTCTAGAAGCGACGCTTGAAATAAATGTTTGTGTCACTGAGTTAAAGTCCATCTCCTTTGGTAGTCCATCTTTTCGGAGGAGACCGTTTGAGTTTTCGTTCAAAGCCCTTTGTGAAGGGGTTCCTGGATCTGCAAAATAAATATCAAGGTCCTGATCATTGCTGATGCTTTTCCAGTTTGAAAATTCTTTTCCACAGTCAAAGATAATGGATTTAAACAAGTGTTTCGGTATGCCTTGAAACCAATCGTTTAACGCTGTTTCAATGTCACGAGCCTTTCTGCCTTTAGGCTTAATCGCAATAATACATTTGCTCATGCGTTCGACCAAAGTGATGACAGCACTCTTGTGATGCCTACCAACAATGGTGTCTCCTTCTAGATGCCCAAACTCTTTTTGATAATTTGGGTGTTCTTGATTTCGGTCATCAATGCCACGTTTGAAAGCTTGCTTACCCCTTTTTTCTTGGTGACCATTGGGTTTTCTTTTGCCCTTCATTGGTAGTTTGTTTTGATTGAAGATACCTTTTTCAAACAGTCGATAAAGTGTTTTCATGCCACAAGAGATGGTCTTTTCTTTTCTACCAATGATGACATCTGGAGTCCAACCTTCAGCTACTTTTTGATTGATATGTTCCATTTCATCTTGAGTTAACTGAATTGGCTTACGTCCACATTTTTGTTTGTTTTTCTTGTAATCTAAGTAAATTTCAATGGCTGTTTTGCCATCTTTAAGTTGCCTAATGACTCGATAAATGGCCTCATGACCTCTGTTAAGTTTTTCGGCGATCTGGCGACCTTTAAGACCGATTGAATAATATTCCTCTATGAATATAAGTTCTGTTTTGGTAAGATGGGTGTATGACATGTTTGATGCACTCTCCTTAGCTTTGGTAGGTTAATTTGAGTGTATCACAACATGTCATTTTTTTGTCTCGCTTAATTATACAATCGGCGTAGTTTAATAATAGCATAGAATAGATTTTAATTGTGTTTTGCAGATTTCTACTTCATAACATTTGTTAAAGAAGACATTAAAAAAAGACTGAAATAGCTCAGTCTTTTTTATTGCAGTGCAACTGTCAGTTAGACTCCCACTGATTGAAGTTTCACTTTATTCTGCAAACTGACTTTGATAAAGTTGACTGTAAAAACCACCTTGTTTTAGTAACTCATGATGGTTTCCTTGTTCGATAATTTGTCCATTATCCATAACTAAGATACGATCAGCATCTTGAATTGTCGACAAACGGTGAGCAATAACAAAACTTGTCCGCCCCTTCATTAAACGATCCATTGCTTTTTGAATTAAAATTTCTAATCGTGTATCAACAGAACTGGTTGCTTCATCTAAAATCAAAATTTTCGGATCAGATAATAAGGCACGAGCGATCGTTAATAATTGCTTCTGACCTTGAGAAATATTTGAGGACTCTTGATTGAGTTGCATGTCATATCCGCCTGGCAATGTTCGAATGAAATGATCGACATTCGTTACTTTTGCAGCTTCAATTATCTCTTCATCCGTCGCATTTAAGTTTCCAAAGCGAAGGTTTTCTTTGATCGTACCTTCAAAGAGCCACGTATCTTGCAGTACCATCCCAAATTGAGAATGATATTGTTGGCGCGGTAAAGACCTGATATCCATTCCATCAATCATTATTTTCCCTTGATCAATATCGTAAAATCTCATCAGCAAATTAATCATGGTTGTTTTTCCAGCACCTGTTGGTCCAACAATTGCGATTGTTTCACCTGGCGTTACATTAACATTAAAGTTTTGGATTAATGGTTTTTCTGGATCATAACTAAAAGATACGTTATCAAATGATACTTCCCCAGTGACCGGTCTGTCGATTGTTTGTGAATACGCCTGAGTCTCTTCTTCCACATCAAGCAATTCATAGACACGATTAATCGCAGCTGCTGCACTTTGAATTAATCCAGAAAGTTGAGACAGCATTTGCATTGGCTGGTTGATTTGCCATACATATTGTGTAAATGCCTGCAAGTTACCAATAGTCAATCGACCTGCTAACGTTAAAAGTCCTCCAAATAACGCAATAACAACATATGCACTATGTGCAACAAATGTAATCAGTGGTCGAATTAAACCAGATGTAAAACTTGCTTTAAAACCAACAGCATTTAATTTAGCAGTAATTGTCCGGAACTCTTCACTTGAATGATGCTCTCGGCCATACAGCTTAATTTCATTAAATCCAGTTAAGTTTTCTTGAACAAAGCCATTCATCCGCCCTAAAACATCCGCTTGTTGTTTAAAGTGAATTTGTGATTTTCCAATAATGAATTTAGCAATATAACCTGATAAAGGAATGACAACAAACATAATTAAAGCAAATTGCCACTGAATCCAAAGCATCATAGCAATAACAAATATTAATTGTAAGATCGCATTAAATACTTGTAGTAGTGAAACTTGAAAAGCATTAGCGATTGTATCCACATCATTCGTAATTCGATTTAAAATATTCCCAAATTGGTGTCGATCAAAATATGAAATAGGTAAACGATTCATTTTATTTGTAATATCGGCGCGTAAATCAAACGTCATGTTTTGAACAGCTTCTGTCATATAATAGTTTGAGCCAAAAGCAGACACTTGGTTAATTAGGCCTCGAACAAAATAAATAATAATTATTGTATAAATATATGAGTAATTTAATCCAGCACTTGGTACACCTTTGATCATATCTAAAACATTAGAAGAGATTTCAGTAATAATTAAACCAAAAATAAATGGTTCAAGTACATTCGTAATGACCTGAGTAAAAACTAGAAACAGAGCAGTAAATGTGCGACCCTTATAATTTCTTAAATATGGCCAAATCCGCTTGAAACTTCCAACCATCGATTGATTGTTTTTAATTGTTTCATCATTATTCATCGAAATTCCCCTCCTGTTCTTCTTTTAGTTGTGACTTAGCAATCGCTTGATAGATTGAATTGTTTTCCATTAATTCTTCATGTGTTCCGCGACCTTTAATTTTCCCTTCTTCAAGGACAATAATTTGATCGGCATTTCTAATACTAGAAATGCGTTGGGCAACAATAATGACTGTTGATTCACCCGTTACCTCTTTTAGACGGCGCCTCACTTCTGCATCTGTTCTATAATCTAATGCAGAAAAGCTGTCATCAAACACATAAATATCTGGCTGTTTGACGATTGCTCTTGCAATCGATAAACGTTGTTTTTGTCCACCGGATAAGTTACTTCCACCCTCACTTAAATAAGAGTGATATTCTTCTTCCATTCGTTCAATAAATTCACGTGCTTGAGCGACATCTGATGCTTTAACTAATTCAACATCTGTTGCATCATCTTTTCCAAAACGTAAGTTATCACCTATCGTTCCGGTAAAAAGTAATGCACGTTGTGGGATAAAACCAATTTTATTTCTTAACGCATCTAAATCATAATCACGTACATCTACCCCATCAATGACAATACGCCCAAAAGTCACGTCAAAAAATCGTGGAATTAATTGCACTAAAGTCGACTTTCCACTTCCAGTACTACCAATAAACGCAATAATTTCACCCGGTTTTGCTTTAAAACTAATATCATGAAGCACAGGGTTTTCTGTCTCACCAGGGTATGCAAAAGATACGTCATTAAACTCGATGTAACCATGAGTTTTTGTTTCGGTAATTCCGTTTGGTTTACTTGTAATTGAAATTGGCATGTCATTTACTTCTTTTAATCGATTTGCTGAAACATTTGCACGTGGATACATCATAAATATTTGTGAAAACATTAAAACAGAAAACAACGCATGAAAAGCGTATTCAACAAAAGCAACCAATGTTCCCACTTGCATTTCTCCAGCACCAATTGGATCTAGTGAAAATATGAAAATAAATGTTATCACGACAGCCATAACGTGATAGAAAATGGGCATAGCTGAGCCCATCAATTTGTGTAAAGATTGTGCAGTATTTGCATAATCTCTATTCACGCCCGAAAACTTTTCTTCTTGATACTCTTCCCTTGAAAAGGCTCGAATCACTCGTAATCCCGTCAGATTCTCTCTTGAATAAGTATTTAATTTGTCTAATAATTTTTGCATTTTATCAGACAATGGTCCAGATTTTTTAGCAATCCAATAAATTACCAATAAGATCACTGGTAAAGCAGCAGCTAAAATCCATGATAGTGAAGGGCTCGTTTGAATAATTAAAATAATACTACCAATAAACATCAATGGTGTATTAAACCCAATCCTAAGAACCATCTCTACAAATTGTAAAATAACAAATGCATCATTGGTAATTCGAGTAACTAATGAAGAAACACCTATTTTTTCATATTCCTCATGTGAAAATTCACTAATTTTATCGTATAAATCATTTCGAATGTCTCTAGTCGTTTCATTTGTTAAACGACTAGATGCATAAGTTAAGATTATGTTGCCAACCAAACCGAATATAATAACAACTCCCATGATCGCAACTAAAAAATACAATCGCCCTGTGTCTTGACTTACGAGTACATCATTAATAATCAGGGCCAAAATAGTTGGTAAACCTAAGTTGACAATCACAAAACAAATCGCTCCAAATAAACTCAAAAATAATAACTTCTTGTGTCTTTTAACGTAATTCCAAACATATAACACTAAAAGACCTCCTTCTATAAAAAATTAAACCACTGCGAAAGCAGCGGCACCCATTCAAACATTTTATCATTTACAATTATATAGTCAAGAAACTTACTTATATATTAGCTATGAAGAGTAAATTTATTTAAATGCATATTACTTGCTCAAACTGTGAGTTAAATTTTACCATCT
>NZ_BAABDL010000044.1:0-9472 GCF_039539605.1 Amphibacillus indicireducens
TAACTGGCATTCGCTTTTGGCAATTTAATGGGCAAATCACCTATAAAAAATCAAGTTATGAATAATGCAGGTTTTATTAAGTAGAAGATCAATTAAGTTTCACTAACTTATATGTCAATTTCATTGATGAGTAATTTAATTTTTTTAAATAATGTTTGATAGTTGGTGATTTCCTCTTGGAGTCGCTTATTCTCTTCAATATAAATATGGTTTTGAGTTCCATTTTGACTCATCGCTTGATTTTTCGTTTCAATTTTCAACTTTTCAAGCCACTGAATTGCTTGATCAACAGACTTTATTGAACTCTCTTCTTCAATACTCTGAGGGTCACTTAAGTCTTGGTGTTGAAACTTTTTGCGAGCTTGTTTCGCCTCATCTATTTCTAGTCGATAGTTTTTTCTAATCGTTGCATTCCATCTAAAACCACAGGCTGCTGGAGTTCGATTTAATTGCTCAGCAACATCTTTAAAACTTTCTAACTGAGTATAGCCTTTTTTAATATAGTCAATCACTGTCTTTGCAAGCAACATATCCTCTTCTTTTGTCCATGCATCTTGTCGATTTACTCCCATCCTCACTCGCTCCTTATTCCAGTTTACTTGATCCACTTAGGTGTTTACTTTATCTATATGCAATACAAATCATTGATAGAATAATCATTTTAGAAACTGCATCAACGAGTGAGGAACGTTGATAGACAAAAAAATGCTAGCTCTATATTGAGCTAGCATTTTGATCGGTTTGTTAAAATAATTAAGCTTCAACAACCTCTTTACCATCGTAATGGCCACACGCTTTACAAACATGGTGAGGTTTAGTTAGTTCATCACAATTTGAACATACAACCATTCCTGGTACATGTAGTTTTTTATGCGTACGTCTTTGATTTGTTACTTTTTTAGATGTTCTTCTTTTTGGTACTGCCATTTCCTACACCTCCTTCACTTCCAAAACGAAAATCTCATTAGATAAAGAGTGGAAGTGACTTTTTACATTTATCTTCATTGATTTTCATTTTTCTTCTCATTCAGTAATGACTGTAATTTCGCCATCCGCGGATCAATCTTATTCTCATTTTCTTCTTCAGTAATAACTGACCAGCCATCACCAGAAGAAAGTGCATTTTCTTCAATTTGATCTTCAGTAGCGTAGAACCTAAATGGAATCTCTAAGATTACATTTTCCTTGATATATGGTCCTAAGTCAAGGATTTCTCCTTCAACACGGTGAATATCTGACTCATCATCTTCTTCAAAATAAGGATCATCCGAAAACAGCTCTAAAGTGTTCACTTCAAATGGATAAGGGACATCAACCAATGTCCTTGCACACGGCAAAATCATTTCACCAGTTATTTGTAACTGACAATGAATCAAGCCATCTTGTTTTTCAGCTTCACACTTTACAAATACAGAACCAATTTTTCGAATATC
Organism: Amphibacillus indicireducens; assembly: GCF_039539605.1. Taxonomy (NCBI): domain Bacteria; kingdom Bacillati; phylum Bacillota; class Bacilli; order Caryophanales; family Bacillaceae; genus Amphibacillus; species Amphibacillus indicireducens. The sequence goes on from NZ_BAABDL010000044.1 coordinate 1,434, forward strand.
ATTATTTAATTGTTCAAGTTCAGACACATCAACTGTTGCTTCAATTGGTAAACCATCCGATTGAATCATCTTTCGGAGTGGAATTTTCATTGTAATCACCTCGAAAGCACAAAGTATATTTTAAAAGGAATTCGTCTATTTGTCAATATAATTTCTTGACAGTTTAAAAATAACTGATTAAAGTTAAAATTAGTCGTTATGGTACAATAATACATAGGAGTGATTCGTATGAAAGCTGTCGGTTTAATTGTTGAATATAATCCCCTCCATAATGGCCACTTACATCATATCGAACAAGCACGATTAAAGTCAAACGCAGAGATTGTTGTTGCAATTATGAGCGGAAATTTTTTGCAACGAGGTGAGCCTGCGATTGTTGATAAATTTACTCGGGCAAAAATGGCACTTAAACAACAGATTGATCTGGTTTTTGAATTGCCAACGGTTTACGCGATTCAGCACAGTGATCTATTTGCCTATGGAGCAATCCGGATTTTAGATGCCTTGCATGTTGATCAAGTTATTTTTGGTAGTGAGCAAGGTGAAATCAATTCTTTTACTCATGCGATCCAACTTATTGATCAAAATCGACCGCTGTATGATGCTGAGTTACAAAAACAACTCAATCAGGGACACAGCTATCCCATGGCGAACAAATTTGCACTTGAAGCACTTAGTTCCGATCGTCTTCCCGATTTAACAATGCCTAATAACATTTTAGGTTTAAGCTATTTAAGAGCACAACAACAAATTAATTCTGAACTGAAGATTGATACGATCAAACGGATTCAAGCAGATTATCACCAGTCTGAATTATCTTACCCAATTACGAGTGCAACGAGTATCCGAAACCAAATAACTGATTCATTAATCGGGCAAACAAATGCCTCACTCGCGATGCCATTATCAAGTTTTCAATTATTAAAAGACTATTGGCAAACCGCAGAGTCGTTTCATAATTGGGAGCTTTATTTTCCGCTATTAAAGTATCGGATTTTAAGTGATTCTGTTGATCAATTGAGAGCAATTCATGGTATGACTGAAGGTTTAGAGTATCGTTTGAAAAAGATGATTCACTCAAGCCATACATTCGTTGAGTTTTTAAATAAAACTCAAACAAAACGCTATACTAAGACACGATTACAGCGGCTTTTTGTCCATCTTTTATTGCAATTAACTAAAGAAGACATGCAACATCAATTAGAGCGGGTTGATCAGATTGATGAAGTTCGATTGTTGGCAATGAGCAAAAATGGCCAAGCTTATTTAAATCACCTTAAACAATCGAGCAATTTAAAGATTGTCAGTCAATTAAGCAGAAATCTATCCGATCGAATGATGATTGATGAAAAAGCAGCAGCAATTTATTACTTACCTTTAAAAAGTGAAGCTCAGAGCACCCTACGTCAACAAGAATTTAAGCCACCATTCTAAAAAGCACATCCTCTAAAAATTGAGCAATGTGCTTTTTTGTTTACTTATCAATAATAGCGTTGCATAAAAAAATTAAGCTAAAATCAAGTGATATGATTAGCTCTAAGTAAGAGGATCACACCCGCAGCTGAGTGATGTTTCGCTTTCCTCGAAAATAAAGATCAATTTTCTTCGTGCGATGTTTATTCGGGGAAGCTTTCCTTATCCTACGGGCAGGTGTTTATGGTGGGACGAGTAATCGCAGTCCCAGTCCCAAGGCTTGAGCTAACTTTGCCAAGTAAAGCCCGCTTGTCAAAGTGGATCTCAAGCTCTTGCTTTTCCCGTGGGAGTCTACACATCTCTCATCTGCTAAATAGAATCTTTCATGTGATACATTGACAAAGGTTCTTTGTATCCTGTAAGAAATTAGACATTAGCGTAGGGAAAATATGAAGACACCAGCGGGAATAGCGTGAGCCGAAGATCCACTTGGTAAAGTGGTCTTCTTTACCAAGTTAGCTGAGGCACGCCCGCGGTAAGCGAAATATTTTCCCGTAGCGGTTGTATTGATTGATCAGTATCAGTTCTCTCAAATCACAATGATAAGACTTGACATAAGAAAGAAAAGTTTACGCAACGCTACTGACTTATCAATGATTAATAACTTAGTTTCTAAAATTACTGTAAATAATCAAGTGCTTCTTGGAAGTGGTCGATTGGGACGATTTCCATATCCGTTCCGATCGCTTCAGCAGTTGCTTTGGCTAATTCGTAGTTCGATCCTTCTCGCCCATTTTCATTCGGAACAAAGAAAATCTCACAACCCTCCCGATCAGCAGCAACAACTTTTTTATCTACACCGCCGATCCGATATACGTTCCCATTGTAATCAATCTCACCCGTACCAGCTATTTTTAATCCGTTCGTTAAATCTGCCTCAACTAATTGATCATAAATCTCTAAAGCCATCACAAGACCTGCACTTGGTCCACCAATATCACCACTTGCAAATTCAATTGATCGATCAAAATCAACCTCACGATTCGTTACGAGCTGAATCCCAATTCCATGTTTAGCAGGATCATCTGGAAACGGGACCAATTCAATCGTTGTTTCAAACCTCTCGTTATCTCGCTCAACGAGAAACGTCAATTCGTCGCCAACAGAATACTGATCAACTGTTTCAACCAAGTGGTCAGCATCGATAATCTTAACACCTTCAACCTCGATAATTTTATCAGCTGTTTGTAAAACCGCTTCAGCTGGCATCTCTTCTAAAACAGATACTACATAGACTCCTTCATAATGAATATCAATTGGTTCTCCCGCAGCTTCGTAGGCAACGACAATGGCTGCTTCTTGAGAATTCTCCATTAATTGCAATTGTGCTTCTAAATAACTTTGCCGATCATACCCTTCAGGAAAAAGATCTTCCATGTGATGAATATCTTGATAGTTTGAAAAATTAGCTACTAATAATGTGATCGGTGTCGCTTGCCCCCCTCTAACCGTCACAAGGTGAAGATCTCCCTCACTCTCTGTCGCTTCTGCAACTCTGACAACTGGATTTAACGGCTCTGCTGTACCAGGACTGTATATGTAATAAGGTAAGGGCATATATGAAAGCGCCATAACTAATCCTAAAATTAAGATAAATGTAATAAGTTTTCTATATTGTCGCAACACTTAGACTCCCTCCAATAATTGAGTTCAAACATCCAATTTAGAACTCTTTCTTCTAATTGAATTTGTAGCTTGTTAGCATATTCCAGCATAGGACATGCGTATAGTTAATCAAAGCAATCAAATTCAATATTAATGTTAGTTTACTCTTTTTTTCATCTCTTGTATAGACAGTTACAGTTAAATCGTTTGAGGAGTGATTCTTAGTGAAGGCAAAAATAAAATCAATTCTTTTAGCAAGTGGTGCACTGTTATTTTCAGTTTGTCTCCTCACAATGCCCACAGAAACAGTTGAAGCAAGCAGAAGAGGATTAGAGCTATGGGCTAGCACGGTCTTCCCTTCACTATTACCTTTCTTTGTCACAGGGGAATTATTGATCGGGTTTGGTATCGTTCACTTTATTGGTGTCTTATTCGAACCAATCATGCGCCCACTATTTAATATTCCCGGTGTCGGTGGTTTCGTATGGGCAATCGGCATGGCCAGCGGTTATCCAGCGGGGGCAAATTTTACAGCTAGAATGCGACAAGAAGGACAACTGAGTCAAGTTGAAGCTGAGCGACTTGTTGCATTCAGCAATGCATCGAATCCAATTTTTATAATCGCAGTTATTTCTGTTAGCTTTTTAAAGACACCTAGCCTCGGCTTTTTATTGGCAGGAGTTCACTATGGAAGCAACCTACTTGTAGGTCTGATCATGCGCTTTTATCAACATAATCAGACAAACGACAGAAAAAAGGCGCCTGTTCAAGGAATTTGGAAACGAGCATTCAATACATTGCACCACACGAGAATTAATAACAATAAACCTTTTGGAAAACTACTCGGCGATGCCGTCATCCAGGCTGTGGAAACAGCGTTAATGATTGGTGGATTTATTATTATATTTTCAGTCATTTCGACGATTTTAATTGAGACTGGAATTTTAATTTTGATTAGTAAACTATTCAGTACTTTTTTTCTATTATTTCAAATTCCACCGATTTTATCTTTACCTTTTTCAATTGGCATGTTTGAAATTACAATTGGCGCACAGCAAATTGCTTCGGTACTAAATCAATCTATGATGATTAAAGCAATGTTAATTAGTGCTTTACTTGCTTTCAATGGTTTAAGTGTCCACGCTCAAGTAGCTAGCATTCTTGCCAGTACGGATATTCGATATCAAGCTTACCTTTATGGTCGTTTGCTCCAATCAGTCTTAGCTACAGTACTTATTTTATGCTTTTATCCTCTGTTAAATTTGAAAAATCATTCACCGATCGGACAAGCAATTCCCGTTCAAGCAGTAAGCTCAAATTATCTATCACACTTGATCGACTTTTTAAGTCAGTACGGAATGATCATCACAATCAGTAGCTTATTTGTCTGCACGATCATTTTACTTTACCGGATGATTAAACAATTAAAAAGAAAGTCAATGGATTAATCACCACTGACTTTCTTTAAGCGAATAGCTCAATTAATTATTCTGATTCTGATATTTTTCTTTTAAAGCTTTTTCAACAGCTTCTGGAACAAGATCAGTTACATTAGCATTGAACTTGGCTACTTCTTTAACAACACTTGAACTTAAGAACGAATATTTATTGTTAGCCATAATATAAAATGTCTCAATCTCCTCGTAAAGCTTACGGTTCATTGATGTAATCTGTAATTCATACTCAAAGTCACTGACCGCTCGTAGACCTCGAACTAAAACATTCGCCTTCTTTTTCTTCGCATAATCCATTAATAATCCACCATGGCTATCAACAGATACATTATCAAGATGTTTGGTCGCTTCACTGATTAAATCCATCCGCTCTTCAATTGAAAAAAGTGGTGACTTTGATTCATTGTGGAAAACGGCGACAATCACATGATCAAATACTTTCGCTGATCGTTCGATAATATCTAAATGTCCATATGTAATCGGATCAAAACTGCCTGGGCATATTGCTAGTCTACTACTCATCATCCTCTTCCTTTCTTGTGTATAGTGAAATCGCAATCGAACTACCGTAATTTTCTGTACGAATCTTATTAAACTCCCTAACTTTTTTGGGTAAAACTTGACTCTTACCGTGTTCACATATAATGAGTGCATTTGATGTTGCAACTCTTTGTTTCGTTATCTCATCAATTAAATCTTGATAGTAATTTTTCTCATAAGGTGGATCAAGAAAAATAAGATCAAACTTTGCCTCTCTCTTTCCAAGTGCCTTAAGTGCTCTAAATGCATCATTTTGATATACTTCTGCTTGTCCGTCAATATTTAATAATTTCAGATTTTTTTTAATCACCTGAACTGCTCGCCTTTGTTGATCGACAAAAACAGCATGCGTAATGCCACGACTGATCGCTTCTATTCCTAAGCCACCACTTCCTGCAAACAAGTCTAATGCAACCCCTTCTTTAAAATAGGGACCAATCATATTAAAGAGAGATTCCTTAACTTTATCTGATGTCGGTCGGGTTAACTGATTATTGATCGTTTCAATTGAACGGCCTTTTAATTTTCCAGATACGACTCGCATCTCTTCACCTCACTACATCCACTCATTTCATTGTGTTGAATTCGTCCTAATTCTATCATGAAATTTTTTAAAAAACCATGATAGTTAATTGAATCAGATATTTATTTTTAAACAATTGTTTGGCTTGAATAGATTATTGAGATTCTGGGTATGCTTAGCTAATGAAGTGCTGTTAACGATTAACCACTTCAGGAAGACGGAATCAGCCTACGTTTCCCCATAGGCGCTTTTCCGGTTTCTCCTCTCCCTTTGCCTTTTTAGTTCATCTTGAGAACTAAAAAGGGCCTGCAGATTATCCTGTCTGCAGGCTTTTTTTAAAATTATAATATAGTTTAAAATTAAATACCCATCTTATAATCGTATTCTTTTGCTTCATCTACTTTTGCATTATCAAATTCTTGCTTAATGAATGGTTTATAGGATCGGTCTACTTTTTTTACAAATGATAATCTTTCGAGCCTACTTGCTCTTTCTTCGATTTGATCCTGATCTACATAAATAACTGCGTATCTTAATTTACGAGACACAGAAATAAGATGACCATGACGTTTTAATTGCTTCACATTTTTCATCTGTCTAAACCAGACGATCAATCCTTGACGTTTAGTTCTTATCATTTTATAACCTCTCTTTTTCTCCTGACAAATTCAAGCACTGTTACGATGCATTGCAACCGCAACTTCCACCATGACCACAACCGACATCAGTAAATAAGGCGCCGTCACGTGGAACCATGATCTGCTCACTTACACTATGGGCGATCTTTGCGCTAATATCGTCTAATAGCATTTGTAGTTCTCGTTCCGCAATTTTAAATTGCGCAACAGAATCAAGCATATCAACTTCACGCTTTAATAACCGGGTTTCTTTTGTGATCACTCGATAATCTGGGTGATAACGTCCAAATCTTTGCACGTCCTCGTACTGTTCTTTTTTCTGTTCAAAAGCTCTAATCAAGGTCTGTGACTGTTGATCTTGTTTAAGCTGACGTTTCTTCTCTATATAATTTAACATTTGCTCTGATTGATTAACCATTTCTGCTAATTCATCTGTTAAATCGAGCAAATCAATAATCTCTACTGTTGCCAACACGTTGAACACCTCCGTTAGTCCAATTATATCAGTTATTTAGTAAATTAAAAGGCTGTCACTAAAAAAAACGTCGATTAAACCCAGTCGTTGGTATATGTGGTGGCTGAGGCATTTGTGGTGGTGGTGGTGGTTGTGGTAGTGGTTGAGTTTGTGTTTTTGTTTGGCTACTTTTTATCTCAGAAAAGTGACCAATTAGCTTTTTTAATTCTCCGATCGCTGAGTCAGCTTGTTTTAAATGCTGATCAATATTATCAAATTCTATTTTTTCTAATAAACCTTTTAACTGCTCCGACCATTTTTTCTTTTTATCAGCAGTTTCTTTTGTTTCTGGTTCATTTTTATCATCAAGAAATTGATCCCAGAACGAATCCGCTTCACCATACTTCTGATAATGCTTAAAATAATCATTCAAATTGCGATCACCTGATCGAGCTGCCCGGATAAGTTGAGGGTTTTTTTCAGCAAATTCTTTAAAAGCTTTAACGTCGGGATGTAAATTTAATTCTGCCATTCTTACTCACCTCCTCTTAATTCTTTTTGCTATAACCTATGCCTATGAGACTGCATGCGTCACTTGTTCATCGTCAAGCTAAATAAGGTTGACCGCTTGGTCAACCTTATGAGTAAAATAATTCAATTAATGAAAATGCTCATGCTCTGATATATCTGCTAATGCCTCAATCGCTAAATGATCAGACTTTTCTTCTGTAACAAGATCACCAAGTGAAACCATTCCAATTAAACGATTATCTTTTACAACTGGAATCCGACGAATTTGATGTTCACTCATTAACTCACCAACTTCACTAACAAGCGTATCTTCACGACATGTAACAATATCTTCTGTCATACAATGTTCCACTAAATCATTTGGCGTCATTCCTTTTGCATAGCCACGAATGACTAAATCACGATCAGTGACGATCCCGATTAAATCATTATCTTTTTCACAAATCGGAATTGCGCCTATATCTTCTTTTGCCATTAATGATGCCGCTTCTCTTATCGTATCATTTGGCTTTAGAACTGTTAAATCGGCTGACATAATTTCTTTAATTTTTAACACAGTATTTAGACCTCCTCATTTTAATTTGTAACATTTTTGTCCACACTATGTAGTATGAACGAATCAACAGGACATTATGTTTTTTTAATTAAAAATCTTAAATTTACCTGTTCATAGACCATGAAACATGGTATAGTTCTATGAAGTAAGTAAGCGTTTAATCATGCTTCGAACGATAGAGAAAATCGTTCATTAGTTGTGTGCCCAGCATGGGTGCAGACTCTAGGGTGAAAGTCCCGAACAGTGAAGGCAGTAGTAGCTGTAG
>NZ_BAABDL010000045.1:0-838 GCF_039539605.1 Amphibacillus indicireducens
ACTTAGTATATCAAAAAATCAACAGAACTGTTAAGAGGACGGCATTTAGATATTATTCAGTGTACACTATTTAGGTGAGTGAATAATGGGTGCACACATTTAAGTAGCTTTACCTTAATATAAATTCATACTATTAAGAGAGGTGGAATAATATGGAGTTATTAAGTCTAAGTAAAGAAGAATTAATGAATGCTAATGGAGGGATTGTGTTCACTACAGCAGGTGCAGCAATTGGGATTAAACTAGCTGCAGGTGCTGCAAAATATGGTGCAGGTAAAATGGTCATTGGTAAATTGACAACAGCTGGACTATTAGTTGATGGTGGTATAATTTACGCTTTAACAGGATATAAGAACTAAAATAGTAAAATAGATTAATGAGCTCCTATAATAAGGAGCTCTTTCCTCTATTAATAATATGTGCTATTATAAAAATTATTTATAAAGCAACTATAATTTGTGATATTCTATGAATTGATTACTTATTTTTCAAAGGGGAGATGTAAATTTTGGATCAACTAAAAAAACTATATATTAGCTATCTAAAATTGTATAAAGAAGGAGTAGAGTACTCAGTATGGTATGTTAGTGGAACTTTAATTTTTATATTATTGTTGTACTTTACAATTCCAAATCAATCTGAGTGGTTGTTTCCAGCTGTAAGCATTCTTTGTCTTTGCCATATATATATAAGTGGACCCATTAGAGCAATTGCAGAAAGAAAAATCAAGAAATATTAACTTACGCCTAGATTATTCACAGCCCGACCATAAGCCACTAAGAAACTGCGTTAAATCAATTAAAAATACACAATCGATCTTTCACTAATTAAGTGAAAA